>NZ_JBAMDI010000009.1:0-156420 GCF_036961695.1 Pseudomonas sp. CGJS7
AGCAACGCGAGGGCGGTGTCGATCCGGGCGAAGCGGCGGGCGCCGCCGCGTTTGGCGGTCAGCACGGCCTCGTGCAGGCCGTACTGCACCGACAGGACGTAGCCGTCGGCGCGGCCGTGCAGGGTGTCGCCGCGCACGGCGCCGGCGTGGGCGAGTTCGACCAACGTGGCCTGGGACAGTGCTTTCATCGCCGCGGGCGCCCGACACGGGGGGGATTCGGGAGACGCTACGCCCGGCTCTGGCCGCCGGCAAGGGGCGGAGTGGGTGCATCGGCGGACATAACGTCAGACTCTGCGACGTGGCCGACGCACATCCGTTCGTCGGCACGAGGCCCATTGTTAGGTCAATAGCTGAGAGCCCCGTTCATGCAACAGCTCGATGCCTACGCCCTCTTGAGGAATCCATTGTCCCTCCATCCACATCGTTTCAACTTCTGTTGCAAGGGAAGGGATCCAGCGATGCAATGTGGAAATGTCGTCGAGCAGCCGGTGGACCTCATATCTTCTGCGTCCATGGGCCAGAGCCAGCTCGTAGAGGTCAATGTCTGGGCAGATCTCGCTTGCTCCAGCGCTCTGAATACGTAACGGGATGGCAATTCCCTCCGGATCTAGATCGCCAAAGTAAAGAACGGATGTTCCATTCACTTCACGTAAAATCTCGTCCAGTGCTCGGCTAGTCGAAGAGACCGCGTAGCCAGATCCATAGATGACAGTGGCGTACCTCTTGGCGTCTACGTTCCATTCGCTCAGGCTCCAATACGTGTGATGGTTCTCAACGATGACTGCTGGTCGTCCGGGAGCATTTGCCTTCTTGTGCGGAAGCGGTGGAGATACCAGAAAGGTCCTGAGAATAGTCAAAGGAAGCCGCCCCGCGAAAAGCGCATCATTACGGACCCGTAGGTCAAGGAACTTCTCGTCCCCAAAGATCTCTAGTGCTCGTTCCCTGAGGGGGGCGAACAGGCCGCGGCCTTTAGGCCGGCGTAACCATTCATTGATGGCGAACGCCACTTGTTTTTCCGAGTTCTTCAGCAATGGCCAAAAGCCAAGCTCCGGCAGCCAAGGCAACGCTGCCCAGTCAGTGGTGGGAATATGCCGACTGCCAGTGATAAGGGTGACAAACTTCGGCATTCGCGGGTGGCCGACCTTCTCAAAACTGTTGGCCGCCGGTAGGGCCAGATATCCATGCTCCGCGTAGTTGCTTAGGGTCTCTAGCATCAAAGAGTCCCGTTCTGGATGCTCAACCTGCTCCGGATGAACAGTCAGCCACATCTGGCGGAGTTCGGCCAGCGCGATACGTTTTTTTGGATGAGCGTGGAGCCGATTTAGGAAGTGTCCACTCATGCTGACAGCTCGGAGGTAGTCAGATCCTCGAACGTCGCAGAAATCATCTCAATGTGAGATCTCTGGGACCGGGAGTTCATGTGTGATTTGCGCAGGCGAATGACCCTGCGAAAGCCGGCCAAGATGTTGGCATCCGCATTGGCAGTAAAAAAGATAAGCTGTACGCCGATTTCTTTGGCCAAAAGGCGTTGTGCATCGATGAGCGCGCGCGTCTGTACCTTTGCGAACGGGTTGTCCAGGATCAGTGGGCCGCCACCAGCACGTTTGGCTGTGGCTTGGGTGTCGGAACGGAGCTGGCTGATAAGCAGGTACAGGAACATTGCGATGACACTTCCCTGTCCCTTAGAGCCCTTGAGCTCGCTTGCGAGCTGGTACTGGTGGGCCTCATTCTGCTCCATCTTCAGCACTTCCAAGCCTAGGTCTGGCCGGCCACTGATGGCAACTAGGCTCTGAACTACTAGATCTGCGCCCTTAGCGGGCACGATCCCAGCTTTGATGAGCCCGTTGAAGTAAGCGCGGATGGCCTCCTTGCGGGACTCCACAGGGATTCCTTTGAAATTCGCCTTCATCTTGATGATGGGCTTACCGCCGATGTAAGGAGCTGCCATAGGCATCGTCTTGTTGCAAGCCCTGGTCAATAAGGCAATGCCTTCAAATGTCAAATTGTAGAGTTCGCCGATCGAGTTCTGCAGGTCCGGCTCCATGGTGTCTAGGGTGTCCTTCGCGGCAGCTATTCGGTCCAGGATCAGCTCGAGGACGCGCAGCCTGTCAGAGCACGTCAAGTCGAAATTGCTTTCAATTATGTCTCTGGATAGTTCTGGCTCGACCTCAATCAGGTCCTTTGCCATGGCCGAAGCCACCAGCGCCTGGAAAGCCGTCAAAGCTTTGTCGCGCTGCCTGTCCACGCGCTCTTTGGTCTCGCCATGTCGACGAATTAGCTCCGTCGTGTACAACTCTGGATCAATCGGTAAACTTGGTTGCTGAAAGTCCTCATCCATCTTCGAGACGGCCGCGATCAAATTAGCAAGCAGGATGCTTAGCTTTGATGCAGAAAGTTCGGCGTCCGCTACCTGCTCGCGCGCGCGATGAGCTTCGCGTCTCGCCCGATCGGCGACTTCGGTTGCCTTCACCACATCGTCTTCGGTGGTAGAGATTTTTCTAGCCAAGTCAGAATCATTCAGCGCCTCCATTTGTTGTGTCGGCGGACGCCGTTGCTTTTGGTTTCTCCAAAAGATCTCGTGCTCGGTTTGGGCAGAAGCGTGTCTATTGCTAGCCTCGCTACTCAGCTCCGCTAGCCGTTGATTGACTATGTTCTGTTCGCGGACCTCAGGCTCAAAGTCCAAGGCCCGCAGTGGTTCGAGCTCGTCTGGTGAGAGGTCGCCATAGTCCTTCCTGTAGGAGGTCTCAGCGGCCTGCCGCTCTAATCTGGCAGTCTTAAGGCGATCTGCGAGGACGCCTAACTTGTCACGCTCCTGGGCTTCCAGGGCTGCGGCAGCGTCATCGTATGTCGCTCTCAGTACTTCGAGAGCGCGCGGTCGGGCCTCTAGCTGCTGCTCGGCTGGATATTTCCTGTCGATGTAGGAGATGCCGGCACGGTGCGTGGAGTGAACTCGGGCGTTGTTCTCATGCATTACCTTGTCGTTAATGAAGCGAAGTCGACGTGTGTCGACTTCCTCGCGCTGTACCGCTAAACTGGTTAGGCGCGCCTCCTCAAACGTAGTTTGTGACGCGAGTTCATCTGATCGCTTCTGTTTTGCGCCGCTGGGCTCTTCGAAGTCATGCAGATACTCCGCCAGCCGCCGGCGCGCATTCTTGCTTGCTTCGATCTTTCTAGGAAATGACTTGCGCTGGTTTTCTGCATGCACACGATCTTGTTTGACCTGATCAACCAACAGTAAGAACTCTTTTTGCCGTGCTCTCGCCGTGCTTTCACTAACCTTCAGATCGTTGAGGTCGGCATCTGCTTGCTTCAGCCGAGCCGCCCCGAACTCCCTTTGGTATCTCAGCAGCATCTCCCGCCCAGCGCTCCCGTCCGTACGCCGTTTTAGGTACGCATCGCGCTGCTCTGCTGTCGAGGCGATGCGCGTATCCAAATGGCCAAGGGCCACTCTGGCTGCATCCTTGTTGAATAGCGCCGCGTCTTCAGGTGCGAAGACAATCTTTCCAAATGCAGCGTCTTGAGTATCTAGGGTTGCCTGAGCAACCGTGACTGGTGCTCTGAGCTTGACCTTCACGCCATCCCGTTTTTCCTCGAGCTTCGACCAGTCTCCTTGAGCAACGGCAATGCCGAGGAATCGCGCGGGGTCCGAGAGCACCAACTGTGAAGCCCTATCAACGTCGGAAATCAAATCGGCCACATAAGTATTAGCGGCTCTTGCGGATCGGATGCCCAAAGCATGGAGTTGTCTAACGGCTGCGTCCACGTCGGCGTTACGCCCCGCTAGACCGGTCTCCACGATTGAGCTTCGATCCGAACTAAGCTGTGCAAGCCGAACATCTCGCTCGCTAATTTCTCGATCAGTCTCTGCAAGAAGCCCTTCAAGGTCGTCAAGGAGCGTTACTGAATCGGGATCAGCAAGCTCGGCGTCCGCTGCTGCGCGCATGACCTCCATTTGGGCGAGTTCGTCATGCAGTGAGCGCCCCTTGGACAGAAAGTCCTCCAGCGGCTTTTGATCTGAGGCTGCTTTGGCGGCCTTCAAGCCCTGGTCAGCCCCGTTACTCTGGTGCTGCTGCTCTTGATCCTGTAGGCCAAGGATGCGATCTCCAAGAGCTTGATCCTGCGTCTCAAGCTCTTCAATTTTGAGCTGAACACGCTCAATGGCAGTTTCCACCCGCAGATCCGATGTCAATACGAGGCCATCCTGTTCCAGCCGATGGCGCTGTAGTCGGAGCCTCTCGAGAAAAGCTTGAACCTGCCCCTGCTCATTCGCAATCGCGCTGAGGCGGCTGTTGATCTGCTGCTCTAGTAGGCCGATAGCTGCCATCTCCTGCTGAGCGGCTGCCCCCTGCGTGTTGGCTTGAGCCATCTTGGACTTTTCGCGGGCCTCCGCAGCGGCCAGGGCGCTGTCAAGTAGCGCGCCCTGTATCTCTGCTTGCTGCCGTACCGACTGGAGACCTTGTTCTTCTGATTCGACTAATGCTTCGAGCTCTTTCGCTGCTTCAGTCTTTGCTTCCCAGTGCCCCAGCGCCTTGGCTCCATGGAGCATTCGGATCCGTTTCCCCCCCGCGGCCTGCTTCTCAGACGCGAGCTCTTCTATTGCTTTCGCGGCGACGATTCTGCGATGGAGTTGGAGGCCTTTCAACGCCACAACGTCGACTGTATGAAGCTCGGCGTTCTCCTCTGCAACTTTCACCAAGGCCTCTTGGGCTTCAGCATAGCTACGCTTCTCCGCTGCAGCGGCCTCCGTTTCTTGCCCGCCACGGCGTAATGCAGCGGCGAGACTCGCTGCGTCTCTTCTTGTCGCACCATGTTGCTCTGAGACAGCTTGGAACTCGGCCGCTGCATCAACGAATGGCACCATGGCCGTGTGGAGCTTCGTGAGCTGCTGTAGCTGTTGCTCGTACCGAGGCCGCGACTTCAGCTTGTCAGCGGTTTGAGCCAACCCCGCGCGCACAGTCGCCGACTTCTCAGGGTCGAGTGTTAGCAGAAGAAAGCGTCGTATCAGGTCGGCTTCCGAGTTGAATGTGAGGAAGCCTTCCTCCATTCCGCCTTCATTGCTGTTGAAATCGACCTGCATCCGAAGCAGTTCTATATCCAGCCCACGCACGTTTCCTAGATGCTTGATCCAGTCATCCTGGGTCTTGGTGCGGAAGAAGTCGCCTTTCGATTTTGCGGTGGCCTCCTGAAGCCAATGCACGAACTCGGGCATGGTGCGAACAGGGTTCTGGTGAAGACCGGGGGCGGGAAAATTCTCCATCGACAGTCCGGGCGCTGTCTCATGGGCAAAAAACCATCGTTCGACGTCGTTATTTCGTTCGGCATTGTCTTTGATAGTCACAGCTTGTCCAATCAAAAAACTATAATCAGGTAAGCCGGCAGCTCGACCGGGCATCCGCCACTCAATCAAGATGAACGAAGGGCGGCCGTCGCGCGAAAAGTAGTCATGAAAGTGATGATTTTTCGTCTGCAAGTGCTGGAGCCACCGATCCAGTTTCGGGTCGAAGCAACTGAAGATGTAAGAAAGTAACGAGGTTTTGCCGCCCGCGTTCTCCAGGTTGAATACCGTGTCCGTAGGGCTGTCTGTGTCTGGGTCATCCAGCCCAAATAGATGGCTGTCGTACCAAGCTGTCGGACTACCGAAATGACTGACGTAAATTCTTGAAATTCGCTGCATCTAGATTGCCCCTGCAGCATTCGCCGCATCGCGTGTCACGTGAAAAAGGCGAGGTAGCGTCAGCTCACGCAAGTGGACACGCAACCTGTGAGTTGCTGTGAAAAGCGACAGCGCTTCATCCTCGCCTTCGCGAACCATCCTCAGTAGGCCGTACTCGACCATTCTGTTGACGGCAATCCGCACGAAGCCGTCCACCGAGGACGCGGATGCCCGTTCTGCCTTCGGGTTTACCGCCGGCAAACGCCTCAAATACTGCCAGCCAGGCACCAGCTCTTCACTGATGTCCGCCGCTTCATCCGGGTCTTGTGTGTCCGAGAGGCGGTTAACGATGCCAAGAAGTGTGTCGCGAAAGCGCGCGAGCGTCGCCGGTAGCGGCGCCTTGGCGTCATCGTCCAACCGGTCGGTGGTTGGGAAGAAGACGGCGGCGATGGCCAAATGCGCCATGGCCAGGGCTACCTTCTGCTCTGCGCTGAATTGTCCGCGTAAGTCCGTCATCCGAAGCGAAAAGCGGCTCTCTTTTGAAGATGGCGCCAGGATCAATCCACGCTCACTCACGTCCAGAATATGAAGCTCCAGGCCGATTGCCGCTTCCCGAACCGCCAAGGAGAATGCCGGGTCGGCACGGAACTTATGTAGCAGATCTCTATACTCTAGATCTGTCGACGGAGAGCTCGTGAGATTTAAGGCCTTGTAGAGAAGTCGGGTGGCTTCGCGATGGATGCTGCTCATCTGATCTCCGCGGGATCGAAACGAAGGTTGTCGCCTGCTGCCACGTCAGTCATAAACGCACCATCCGCATGTGCTCGCATACTCTTGAACAGGCTCTCGCTATCAGGGTAGCTGCGATAGAGGACGTAGACGATGCACTGGCGTTCTATCGGGGTAAGGCCTTCATCCTCGGAATGTGCAAGCAGTTCATCGAGTTTCCAACTGCCGCCGATGGAAAACTTCGCTGATACCCAGCTCTGCACGAATTGCATCACATTCTCTGGAAATGGGTCGTGGTACCTCTTGAACGGCAGTAGTTCCCCGCTCTCAGAGTCGTCCTCGCTTGGTTCGTCGTACTCGCGTCGAGCGAGCAGTAGAGCCAGAACATTCGAAAGGTCAGGTGCTTTCGGCGCGATGGCCGGATAAAGGCTTAGAAGCAACGCATCAACACTTTCGGCCAAGACGGATTGAGCTGTCGCCAGTGCTTCGGGCAACAGTCGGGTCTCTAGGTCAGGGAAGGAGGATGGCCGACGCGAGCGGAAGGCGCCCACCTGCGCATCCATGAATTTGTCACCTGCTCCGATCACTTCGACCTGAAGATGGGCGCGCACTCCGCTTGCACTTTTGAGGACGCCGTGCAGCCGCACGAGCTGCTCCCGTGCTCTGTCGTCAGTCACCTGAATTAGCTGCTCACGGACCGACTCCTCCAATCGCCGGTCCTCTTCTTGACGTGCGTGGATGTGCATACGCGCTTCATGTAGCCGAGGAGCGATTTCGCGAGCCCAGGCAACCGACCCCGGCGCCCGCCAAGCCTGATGAATGAAGTCTCGAATCTGCTGACGGTGCTCGATAGAGAGCATTCGAGCCCGCCTTGCAAACTCGTAGGCCTGATCGAATCGACCACGCTCTATCAGTAGCTGAAGCATCCGCTCGACAAGGATTTGGTGATCTTCCACCTTCAGGTCGAGCATGCCCATGAGAACGAGGTATCCCTCTGCCGTCGGGTGGTAACGGTACGAGTCCTCAAGATCAGGTTCGTAAGTGGTCAATCGAAATCCTACCTTCCGGCTTTCGCCAGACGGGGCATGGAAGTACTCGTACGAGTGCTCCAAGTAGTTGTTGGATGCATTGTCTAGCGCGTCAACAACGATCTCAGCAATACGCTCCCATTGCTTCGCTGTCCCGGCGGGCTTCATCCGAGATACGATGGAGGCTAAATGCTGAACTACCTCTTCCTGGGTGTAGCCAACGGCGACTGCCGTACCTTCCATCATGTGGGTCAAGGCGGCGAGACTAAGATAATGCGTGTCTACACCTTCGAAGAGGCTCCGGCCGTCGGCAGTGGAGTCTGAGAACTTATTCTTTGTGAGCTCCAGCTGGAAGAGTGGCCTCATCAACAACAAGTTGCGTTGTTGGGGGGTCAGATCTAACAAGGTATCCAACAGGGCCGTTGTACTCATAGCAGCCTAGCGACCTCCTCCTTAAAAACCCCGACTGTGACGAAAGTCATTTAAGTCATGGGTGCGAAACTCCCATGTACATCATCGATCCATACTTACCGCTTGTCGATCTCATGACATGAGACGCTCTCTATAGGTTTAGACAGCACTTCAACGATAGCCTGGCGTGGTTTCCGCCTAGCTTCGTAGACAGGGGGCGCTGCGACCTGCGGGCGTTTTAACTATGTGTAGAACGCGGCCAAGCGAATCAGCGGGCATGGAGGGCTGATCCGAAACTCCGGAGAGCGGTAAAGGCCTGCGCCGGTCTGCTCCTGTCCTAGTTGCTCTACGGCTACGTTGACCTGCGCTCGCCCACTGGCGTACGGCTGGGAGCGATAGCGTACGACTACCTGTAAACGGATGGAATCGCGATACATCTGGATCATTCGAGCAAACCGCGTTCGTTAGCCGTCCTGATGGAAAAGTATATGGTTGGGAAGCCAGCTCCTACATTAAAATTAACGGTGCCTCTTATCTAAATGAGAGTTTTTATGCCGAACACTAATTGTCTATTGACCTATGGCATGGTGGCCTGTGTAGCGTTGGCTCAGGCATCATGGCTCGGAGAATCCAAGGCGGCTACCTTGTCGAACGAAAGCTGTCGTACAGTTCCCGTCTTGCAGAAGAAAGAAATCGTCTGCAGAACGAATTTCTATAGATTGAATGCCTCCGTCGAGGTCAATAAGAGATACGTAGAGATAACCGGATACTTGCACAAGTCATTAAGCGGCTACTATCTCTTTGCCAGCAAGGATGCCTATGTTTATTCGGCCGGCAGGGATGGAGTTTACTTGGAGGTGGACGCGGATCAGGCCCGTGGCTTCGATGCCGAGTTCGACAACTACGAAGGGCCGGTAACAATAACTGGCCTATTTTCTCGCGATAGACGCGGCGGAGCGTCGGAGTCCCTTGGAAGAGTTAAGGTCTTGGGCTCGATGTTCTGGCGTCAGGAATTACCCGGCGAGAAGCCGTCTCTACCGAAGAAATGATGAGGCGTTACTTGTTGGGCGGGGCAGTCTGGATATTGTTGACCCGACTCGGGCTGCCGGTTGGAAGGCGACTTTCGGATCAGCGTAGAGTTACCAGGATTTCGTAGACATCCGCAACCGGAAAGATCGAGCCTGAAAAGGGGCCTCCCGATGAAAGCCGGTAGGCAGATTTTGTAGGGCCCGGTCAGTGGCAATGGCCGGACCCTAGTCAGGTGCCGTCTCCCGAATCGAGACGGCAGGGCTGGCGGTAACGTTAAGCGGCCGCAACTGCATCCGAAGACTTACCGGACGTGACCTTCTTGCTGGCTTGGCCGTCTTCTTCGGCCGCTTCTGGGTGTACTTCGTAGGCGTGCGCTTGGTGCTTTTGGCTGGCGGCGAGTTGTGCTGATCGAGTACAGCAAGCACTTCTCGTTTGGACATGCCACGCAAGATGGCGATCTTCTCGATTATCTCGGGACGAGGGCGGGTGCCTTGCTGCTCCCTGTTATAGACGGTCTGCGCACTTGCTCCGAGCAGCGGGGCGAAAGTCTCCCGCGAGAGGCCTAACTTTTCGCGTAACTTACGCAAGCCCTTGCCGAGAATCGCTTACGAGTGGTGGGGGTGGTGGGATCACCCTCGACCTGCCCACTCTTGCGCGCGCCCTTGGCCAGCGCCCTATCGGGCGCAGACTCTTGCTGCCGAATTCACATCATCACCCGACGTCCGATTCAGCTAGTTAGGTCATCAGTAACCGTCCGGCCAACCGGCCTCAATTTAGCGACAGGAGGCAGTTCCAGGCATGGCGCATCCTTGCTAGGCTCGAACTGCATGAGTCAGTCGCCCGTCTCATGTGTGGCCGAGATCGTTCGGCTTATGGGGCTTCGGAACTGATGGCCTGTTGTCTGGTCAAATTTCGTAGCCATAAGTGGGAAGGAGATCCACAAGCTACATGCCAGTGGAGACAGCCATGAAGAACGATATGATCGCCGTCGAAGAGTAAGCAAAACAGAAGGGCCCCGTCGGGGCCCTTCTCCATATTAGGGGATGGAATGGAGCACATCTTTAAGGATATCGCTGCGAAGCATTGGGCCGCGTGGGTTGGCCTGGGGGTCGCAGTGATCGCAATGGCAGCTGTTGTCTTCAATCCATTGCTCACGGATTTCGGCAAAGGTGCCCTAGTGCTGTTGGCCTATTCGGGGTTAGTTGTCTTCATGTGGCGCTCGCTTCTTCTAGCTGCGCATCTTGATCATCGCCATCTGTTGACTGTTTGCATATGGTCGTTCGTGATGCTGGCACTGGGCATCGCTGCGCTCTTCTACAGCTACATGCATATCATCAGTAATCTCTACCCAGCTCTGGACAAGCTACTCAATAATTTGGTTCCAGTGCTAGTGGCTATTTGGGCGGCTGCCGTAGGCTGGCTAATTCACTTCAAGCTCACGACCAAGGCGCATCGAACCAACAACGCATTTGCGATAATTATGGAAATGCGGAAAAATTCGGAAATAATTAAACGCCTGGAGATTGTCAGTTACCACTTTCCGCCCGGTAGCGGTCCAATCCCGCAGTCTTATGTTCCATTTTTTGCTCCAGACGCCTTAACGAAGGCGAGAAATGCCGCGGCGGGCGCGCAGGCGAATCTTAGCCAAATAGCGAAACTGCAGAATGGCGCTCCGAAAGAAGGTTTTTTGCGTAACGCCAGCTCGGCGCTGGACACTGCGAATGCAAATGTCGAAAAAGCAGAGGCAATTCAGGCGCTAAAGTTCGTACTCAACTACTATGAGTTCATGGCCGTCGGCATCAAGGCGGGGGACCTCGATGGCGATCTCTTGTTTTCCTCAATAAGCACCGCCGTAATCCGCTTGTTTGATCGGGCAAAAGCGTATATCGATTTTGCCTCCGACGAAGCGCGAGGGGGGCATCCGGACACCTTCTGCGATCTGAAGCGATTGTCCGCGGAGTGGAAATCTCGTGACCGAAACGGCCGCAGTTGAGCCACTTTCTACACGTGGTGCAAGTTTTCGCCTCGATCTAGAACGACTCGATAAGGCGGTGGGACTAATAGCGAAGGGCGTCCACTTCCTCTAGCGGGGCGCTAAGTTGTTCGGTGATCCTGCGAAGATAATGATTCAGTTCGCGCAAGTGCGGATGTAGGTGATGCCGGTGACCCACACCCGGTTCGGATCCTGCGCCGTGAACGCACGCGCCAGCGTGTTGTTAGCCACCGCGCCGATCGGCCCACTTAATGGCCGCGGACGTCGGCCATAGCCCACCATGGCGCGCAGTCCTTCTTGCTCCATCAGGCGTGCAACGCTGTGTTTGCTGCATGTATCGCCCAACTCGCGCAGATCCTTGGTGATCTTGCGATGGCCGTAGATCGAGCCGCTCTCCAGCCAGCAATGCTTGATCAAACCGAGCAGCCGTTGATCGTCGCGTGCACGAGCACTGCTGGGTTCGCGAAGCCACGCGTAGTAGCCGCTACGATGCACATGCAGCACGCGACACATTGCCGCCAGCCCCAAATCGCTGGCGTGCTGCTTCATGAAGGCGTACTTCACCTTTACCCCTTGGCAAAGTACGCGGCGGCTTTTTTTAGGATGTCTCGTTCTTCTGTCATGCGGCGAAGTTCCGCCTTCAGACGACGCACTTCCGCGCTCTGGTCGCTTTCCACGCGGCGAACCACGTCGCCTTTGCCTTGCTGCCGCCGCCAGCCGTACAAGCTGTACACCGACACGCCCAGACGCTCGGCCACTTCGGTCACGGGGCGCCCGTACTCCACGATCTGCCGGACCGCTTCGATCTTGAATTCATCGGTGTACCGTTTCGCGCTCATAACCACCTTCACTTAAGCCATAGTTTATGGCTGCGAGATGTCTACGAAACCCTGGGTGATTCAATCTCTCGCTCGCGCCGCTAAGCAAATAGCTTCACAAGTTGCTCCCAACGAGATAGCTCCACGAGGTATTCTTTGCGGCCGTGGTGGCGCAAGTTTTCATTGTGAGCTGGACGCGCAAGGGATTGAAGGCCATGAGTAGCCGACATCTTTATTTTTGCAAGCTCGCTATCGCCCCCTTCAAGAGACAGACGGGAATAGCGAGATCGAAGGCTGAGAAAGGCTTGCTTGTCCCGCATGTGTGCGGCAGCGGCGGCGCCCGGATCGTAGACCAAGTCGATCATAGAGATCATTGCTACGACTATGCCTGCAATTGCGGCTATCGTTGCATTTTTACTTAGCAACGTGGTCATGGCAGCTGATCCTGCTAAGAGGTTAATTAATACGAAGACTTTCTTCAGTCGCGTAAAAAGCCTGCAGTTGGCCTCGGAGAAGCAAACGGCATAGTCGATGTCGAGCATTAGCTCGTACTTGGTCCTCTCATAGACGCCACCATCTGAAGCCAACTCAGCGACGCTCCGGCGGAGGCGGGGGATTTCGCTCTGGGGGAGTGTGACTATGCTTCTCTTCACGAGGCGGGTTTGTTGGCTGGGCGGGCCGATCTGGATTCGTCATAAGAGGTCCCCTAGAAAAATTTGCTGTAATGGTAGTAGACAAATCAGGTCCTCGCCTAGCCGGCGTTAGGTGTGCCTGAAGACCTGCGGGGCAGGTCGTCTATCCGGGTCAACGATGGCCTCTTTGATCGCAATATTACGTTTAAGGTTTTCTGCGCCTTGCTAATCTGTGGCTCATATTTCGAATTCTTATTGGTACGGCAAGCTGAGCCGACTCTACGCTTAGTCAAGACGAAGAGCTTCCATTCAAAGGACGTCTCTCAGTCGAAGCCGCTTCGCGGCCCCGGTTGTCGGCGGAATTGGACGTGCCCACGGCTACCAAGTTCAAACCAGTCTCGTTTGCAGCAGGTCGTAAGCCGACGCCGTTTCGCGGCTCGGCTTAACTCGGTGCTAGGGGTGACAACCAAAATTCGGAGAGGCCATGCACTACAGAAGCGGATTCTGGCGAACAAGCGTCTATGGTGTAACGCACTGGGTCGAGGGCCACTGGGTTGATCGGACTGATTGGAGCTCACCGCAACAGACGCACCAGGCCAGCCCTGCAAGGCCGTTAGATGCTCGGCAGGGCGAGTCGTACACCAACCCAAATGCTTCGTGCCCGGTCTGCGGTGCGTCCGTTTTCTTCTATCAAACACCGTACGGTGGCCGCGTATTTTTTGATGAGCTAGGCCCTCCATGGCCCAAGCATCCATGCACAGATAACTCGAGCAGCTACTTGTTCGTCGCCTCAGCCAAGGCCGAAGAGACTGTCAAAAAATTCCAGTGGCAAAGATTGGCATGGTCGCCCGCCCTTGGCTTCAAATTGAGCAAAGTAAGGTCCAACATCTATGAGCTGGTGATCGCGGCAGATTCGACATTGACCACCTACTTCAAATGCAATAGCACCAGGCTTCACAAACCACCGCCGAGTCTTGCCCATTACAAGATCGAGGAGTCGGGACAACCGACACTGAGCTTGTACTGGCTGGATCGTGGCTCAAGAGTGTTCACAGGCTATAGATCGCCGGATGAGGCTCTTGTAGCTTCAAGTTAGTGAGCCCAAACAGTTCATTCAAGCCGAAGCCGCTTCGCGGCTCGATACAATCCCAGCAACAGACGCCCGTCATGACCATCTGCGAGCACGACGTTGTCCGCGTCACAGCAGCGATTCCTTCGGAGCGGGTGGACAGCGACTTCAGGGGTACTACTCTTCCTCGGTTGGGCGACATTGCTACGGTCACCGCTGTGGATCGTCCCGGACGTCGGCCAGCCACAGTCTTGGCATTTGAGAAGGGCTACCCTCCGCACTGGGGCGCCTGCCAACCAAGCGGCCGATCTCGCTCCAGCCGGCCCCAGCCTGACCCGGGCACGAGTGGGCTGGGCTATTCGGCGGAGTATTTTGATTTAGGATATCTCTGGGTAACCCTGGGTAATCGAGAGAGTTGGATTCCGGTTGCCCACGCTCCACCACGCCGTAACGTCGAACGGCTTTCTCCGCCTCTACGCACCTCACGAAAACGCCTTATTTTCGGCCTTTTCGTCGTAGGCCTGTGGTTTTGGAGAAAATAGCGCGCGCCATTTCTGGCGAAATTTTCGCCACTTTTTCTCCGTTTTCTCTGCGGCTGTGGACCGAAAACCACAGGCCCGAATTTTCGGGGTCTTACGGATCAATGGGTTAGCTGTGGACTTGTCAGGCGGGTTTTTCAGCGATCAATGTGCCCGTCAGGATTCGAACTAGCAACCGCTGCCTCTCCAAAAGTGTGGTTGTAATCACTCGGCGAGGCTAGTATGCCAATCGGGGCTACGGGACAGAATCAACGTCACGACCGAGGAGTGTCGACATGGCAAAAAAGCCTGCGAATCACGGTAAAGACTGGACGCCCGCACAGACGAAGCAGCTCAGAGAACTGGCGCGGGAGAATACGCCAACTCGCGTCATGGGGCTCAAATTAGGACGCACCGAATCTGCAGTGAGAGGAAAAGCAGGAGAACTCGGCGTTTCTCTCAAGCCAACTAACCAGCGCCCCTACAACCGCCGCAGCAGATGATGTTTCCGCCCACAGCGCTGTGCCGGATCCGAAGCAGCGTACCAACTTATGGCAGTTAGTCAGCGCCTCTTAGCTCAATTCGCCCGTCGAATCAGGATGGGGGCGCCGCCTGACTGGGGTAAGTTCGCCACAGCGTGGGCTGCCTTTAATGCCGTGTACGGAGCTGAACCAGATCGACATGAGCGGCAAAAGATTATGCGTTGCGTCCACCAATCGTTCTCCGAGCCTGCTGCGGCGAGAGTGATCGCCCAGGTTGGCGACTCGATTGATCGCGTGCTTGCTGTACCCCCCCGGCAATATGTTGCTCGAGTCTAACAATCCCGGTTTTCGCAGCGCTTCGAAAAAGTGCGCTCGACTGTATATGAATCGGCATCTGCCTGCCCCCAGGCGTTTGGCCGCTGTGTCTGGAGTTATCTACCAAGTGCGTTGTAACTTGCTACATGGATCGAAGGACCCTGATGCCCCGAGAGATCAAATGTTGGTCGCAGAAAGCCTGCGCGTGCTCGACGTGATGCTGCCAGCGCTTGAAGCGGAGCTTGAGCGATAGGGGCGACCAAGGCCACGTAGTTGACTAGGGGAGAAAATATGACTGACCCGCTCGTAGTTCAAGGATTGTTGGAAATCCACCGCACTCAAATCCTCATGGCCAAGCTGTCAGAAAGCACCGCCCATCGCGTGCCTGACAGTTACGCATTTGCTATCGATAGAAGGCTTTGCCCGGTGTTCCAGGGCGATTCGGACCCGTTCGACTTGGGTTACAGGATTGGGAGAGATTTGGCGAATAGCGTTGTCAGTTACTGTGACGAGCAATGGACTAGTGGTCGCCGCATCAGCTTCTACGACCTGGAGAGTCATTTTGGACGCCTCCTTCGCTGGGAGTTGATTAGCATTCTTCGGTATGCGGCTTTGGATCGACGTTTCGATCATGATTTCTTCAGTTCGCTAGCCTCAAGTTGTCCCTCGGAGGCTCATGGACTGAATGATTCTTTCAGTCTAGATGAGATCGGTCTTGTTTGATTGCTCCTTGTGGCGTCGCCCGGAGCTATGCGAAAGCAGTAAGTGATTGTGAAGCCATGCGTAGTAGCCGCTGCGGTGCACGTGCGACACGAGGCACATGGCCGCCAGTCCGAACTCGTCGGCGTGCTGCTTCATGAAGGCGTACTTCACCTTTACCCCCTGGCAAAGTACCCGGCGGCTTTTTTTAGGATGTCTCGTTCTTCAGTGACCCGGCGCAGTTCCGCCTTCAGGCGACGCACTTCCGCGTTCTGGTCGCTTTCGACACGGCGAACCACGGCGCTCTTTCCTTACTGCCGCCGCCAGCCATACAGGCTGTGCACCGACACGCCCAGCCGCTCGGCCACTTCGGCTACCGGCCGACCGTACTCCATGATCTGACGGACCGCTTCAATCTTGAATTCATCGGTGTACCGCTTCGCGCTCATAACCACCTCCGCTTAAGCCATAGTTTATGGCTGCGAGATGTCTACGAAACCCCGGGCGATCCAGGTCTCGCAAAAGTTTCTGGCGACCGTTGGATGCACGCACTTTTTGGTTGCGTACCAAAATCTTAACCGCGGAGAACGGGAGCTGGAACTATGACGTAAGACAGGAAGCGCACGAGGCGAAGCCACCGAAAAGCCGGTTCCGATTGTCTGGCTGGCCTGTCTTGTGCTCCTATTGCGTTGCAACGAGATGCATACGGAATAGGGACATCATGGCTACTAGCACTAAAAGGTATCTGCAAGCCAAGCGAGTACGGTTCCGGTTTGGGAAGGCGAAAACGCCGCCGAAGCCGCCTTCGATTGAAACTCTGCTCCGGCAGATAGTTGCTATCGTACCTAATTGGTCGGATCGGCATCTACCGCCACCGCCAGCGCCTCCAGCGAAGATAAAGCCGGGCACACAATGCGCATTCTTGACTTCAGTTTCAAATAGGCCAGGTGGTGATGGAAAGGGGGTGTACTTCGAAATTGGAAGCTATATCTACGGGATAGCTCACGATCAAACCACTTTGGATTTCACCAAGCCGCATCCCGAAATTGTTTCTGAGGTCCTTCCAAAATCAGGCGTGAGTGATCGCGCTTTGACATCGGTGATTCGAGGCGTTGCCCTTGGGGAAATTGTGTTGCTCGAAAGCAGCAGGGGCTCAGGTGGTTACAACGTTGCGCAGGGTGTTCTGGGTCGACTCATTGAAAAACATTGCAAGAAGCCGCCGCCACTACCTGGTATGTCACCGCATAAGAACGTCAATTGGCCGTCGATCGAGCTGATGGATGTGATATCCGATAATTTGCGAGACGAAATTGAGCGAGGTGGCGGCGTCGATCGACTTTATCTGCGAGTGTCGGAAGGAGTTGATGCTGATGACGAGAGCTGGGCGCATCGCTTGAGATCCCAGATGAATCAGCTTTCCCATGCGCAAAAATTTCACGCGGTATGGGAGGCTGACGGCGACGCATTCGATACCGATGCCGTTATGACCGCCGTGGATGAAGCAGAACAGGATGATTCAGGGCTCGATAAGATAATTATAAACCTGAAGAATGGTGATAAAATCAATCGGTTGGATCGTTTCAAGGTGCGGGATGAAGTTACAGTAAAGGTCGATTCGGCAGGCGTAATTTTTAAGTCGGATATAGTGGATGGGCTTTGGGCATTCCTGGATCGCCTACGTCAAGCTAATTCCAATTCATGGAGGCTAATAGATGACGATGGCTACTTTACAACTCATGCCACGTTTTCTGTCAAAGCTAAAAAGTAGAGAGTGGCTGGCAAAGCTGCTGCCGGCCGAATGGGTTTCGGCCGTCGACGTCTATGCAGAGATAGCGGCGTTAGACGCAAAACGTCGCGCGGAGCGTGTGCGATCTCGAGTAATCACGCTCGTGATGTTTTTGGTGGGTGCCGTTCCGTCTGCGATTTTGTCATTGCGCTTGATTGGGCCCGATGCAAGTGTTCCTGGCATGGTCATTGGTTCGATCTTCGCCTTCAGTGCTCTGGTTGTAGGTTTTGTAGTCACGCTAATGCTTTTTACTGGCACGGCCGGTCGACCTGAAACGCTATCGTTGGAGCAACTCAATCGCCACTCCGCGCGAATTTTGTATTTGTTGCAATCGCAGATGACGACGCTCTGCTCTGCGCTGGCTGTCTCTTTTTTCGCGCTAGTATGGCTTGCCTTGTTTGTCTTTCGCGCCGATAGCTTATTGCTCGCTGTCGCTGGCCTCATGTGTGGCGGGATGTTAACTATCTCGCTTTTCAGGCTCTTTCTATTGCCTTTGCAAATATACGAACTACACTCCGCGAGCTTGAAGGATCTGATCGCAGTCAAGGCTAGCGAGACGACTTCCCGCTATACACGATGAGCGGCTTCACTCCGCTATAGTTTGCAACCATTGTTCGTAACGAGAGCGCCGATGCAATACGCAGACATAACCTCATGCCCGTCGACTTTTACGGCCGTCCAAGAGCTTCTATCTCTTCGGTGGCCCGGGTCGCCAGCAGCCGAACATTGTCTCCTGCGTGAGGCACTTCGCCTCGCGCAGCAAACGGTCAGCCTTGCTTGACGAGCGTCCGCTCGCCTATTGAGCTACTTGTTCGTGCGGTGGGTTTCGCGATGCCGGGAATCAGGAAGTCAGTGGCGTGCTGGCCGAACCTGATCTTTTTAGCTAGCCAACGGGGCATGCTCCCGCGACCCGACCAAGTGTTGAGCTGGTTGTCTGGGTCGCGGTACTTGGGCGCGACCTTGGTGGCTTTGCGGCTCGCTTTCCGTCTTCGTCGGGCTGGCTGGACTGTCGACTGTTCGCCAAAGAGTTCCTCGATCGTGTAGCCGTGGCGGGAAGCGAGTGCGATGGCTTCCCGGCGGACCGATGTGGCGGGGCGGCGGTTCGATAGAAGCTGCTTCCGCTTCTCCGCGGCGGCCAAGAACGCAGTCAACTCGCGAAGATTGAGCTTGTCGATATCGATTTTCATGCCGCCAAGGTTCTGTCTATGCTGGTCCACTGTCAAGCAACGTTGCAGAGACTCTGATCGCTTCCTCTTTGTCGAGATCGCAATGGATGAGATATTTCGCAGATCTGAGCTGCTAACGCAGAACATTATAGAGGTTATCGATAAGCCGCCTTACAACAGTTCCGCGCGCGTAGCGGTGTCTGGAAATCTGTGCCAGATTTCAATTGAGCATGCATGTGCTTTCCGGCTCCTCGTTGAGGGGCGCATGTTCGCCAGCGGCTTTACTGTACTTCGCGCACAATTCGAAGCGGCGGTTCGAGCGGTCTGGATTCTCTACTGCGCGACGGATCATCAGGTTGCGCGGCTTGTTGCGCAGTTGGCGGATGAGACGGAGCAGGCGGCGAAGAATCTTCCGCAAGTTCAGGAAATGTTGGATGCTCTTTCTAAAGCTCCCAATGCGCACGTCCCATGCGCGGCTTTTACCGAGTTCAAGGGTAGTGCATGGTTAGCTCTCAACTCGTTCACTCATGGCGGCATACATCCTCTAAGTCGTATGGTGGAAGACTACCCGCTGGATCTGATCGCAGCCACCGTAAAGATCAGTAACGCGCTGGCCATGGTCGCCGCCATGCAGTACTCGATTCTCACGGGAATCGATGGGCTTCAGAAGCAGCTGACTCCGCTCAATGAGCGATTCCGAGACTGCTTTCCGATCGCGCGATCTACGCCATAGGGAATAGCAATGTCAGACGCACCATACGAGCCCATGGACGCCGAACTCGATGTCGTTGCGCTCAAGTTGATCGCGGCACTCCGGCCGGATGAGATTCAGGCGATCGAAATGGCGCTGCTCAATGCGTGCGACCAGCATTGGCGCAAAGTCGCTCGGGTTGTTGCCACCGTCATGGGTAGCATTCCTAGCCGAGCGCCCGGCATTCCCGACAGCTTCTACGCTAAGCGCGTGGCCGAGATGGTGGCGCTCGGTCGCCTTGAGGCCCAAGGCGACTTGTCGAGGATGCGTTACTGCGAAGTGCGGCTCGCTTCTGGCGTCGTCCACTGAGCGACTAGCGCCACTCGCCTCGGCGTGCATCGAGCAGCTTGAGGCCCTTCCGTGGCGCGTAGCGCCAGTGGTCAAACGTCGCCTCTTGCATGATGCACTTTGCCTCCCGGAGCTTCGCGTCTCGCTTGATGCAATGGCGATATCGCGGGCCGTACCAGTCCAGCATGCTCGTGCCCTTCGGTAGATTCTCGATGAGCCAGTAGCCGGTGAACGTATCCGGTGTATACGTGACGTGGTCCAGCGCCTCAAACACGGTCATTCGATTGTTATCGAAACGCTCCTGGCGGGCCGCGTGATCGCGTACGAAGTCGTCGTAGCTGGGAGCCGCACTCTTGTCGGCGCTCCAGTCGTACCACCGAGTCTTGATGCCGATCTGATCCCATCGCGTGATCGCAGCGATGAGCGCCTCCTTGAATGGCGCGAACACCCACTCACCGGGTCGCAGGAAGGTTAGATCGCCCTGTTCGCCGGTACCGGTCGCGGCATAGGGTCGTTCGCTCAGTTGCTCGCGCGACAATTCAAGCTCTTCAGCCTCGCTCTCAACTTGGAAGAACATCGCGTCGCCCCAAAGCGACTTCCCGCGCGGCAACTCCACGCTGACCGGGTCCTTCCCAAATTCACTGTGCAACATGGTTCTACCACGCCCCTGTGTGTCTTCCTTAGATATCGATGCGCCAGCCTACACCCGTCGCTCTTGAGAAAGCGTAACGGTAGTTAATAGAGAGCCTGAGATCGTCATCGGGGCCGTCGCAGAAACACGGCCGCCTCAGCCACCGAAGGCCGAGCAAACGCGGACCGTCGAGCCCGCCCCAGTCGAACCCCCGAAGCGACCGGAGCCCGAGCTGGCGGCGAACAAGCAGCCGGACTCGCAGGCGAAGCCTGAGCATCGTGAGGTCGGCGTTTCGGACCCGGCCGGCAAGGTCTCGTTGGCTGCCGCCGGCCCCGGCATCGCTGCGGCGCCCGCGAATCCGACCATCGCGCCGGAGCGCGCCGTAAACGAGCGACGGCCTAGCGAGACGCAAAACCAGGCCGTGCGGCCGGCCGTAGACCTGCCGGCCCAGGAGCAGCCTACTAAAATCACAAGAGCGGTACGCGGCGGCGTGAGACGCCTCCTCGGCATAGTCGCCGCGTCAACGCTCACCTTGGTTGCCCGCCGGTAAGGAGACCGGCGGGCATCTTTTTATTGGGGGGCTGCGGCTCCTTCGTTGACCTTTTCTTGGCTTTTGCGCTGCGTCGGCTTGCTCGCGGAGGGCCTGTCGCTCTTGCTCTCGCTCTTTGCGGACGAGGCGTTGCGAGCTGTCTTCTTCGTCTTCGCTTTTGCAGCCTTACTGAGCGCCTTACTCGCTGGCGTCGGATTGCCCTTCTTTGCCGCCGGCTTGCGTCCGCGACGTGCACGCGGCTTGGCGGCCGGCGCATGCTGAGCGAGCAGGTTTTCGACCTGTCGCTTCGTCATGCCCCGCACGATGGCGATCTTCTGAATCGATTCGGCGCGCGGGCGGTGACTGCCGTTCTCCCACTTAAAGATGGTCTGGGCGCTCGCGCCGAACAGGATGCCGAACGACGCCAAAGTTAAGCCCAGGCGTGCCCGGAGTTTCCGCAGCCCACTGGGGGAGAATCGCGCGCGCGTCGCGGGCGCGTCTTCGGCGCGTTGGACGGCGACCGCCTTGCGGCCCGGAGACGCGCTGCCCCGTTGAAGCTTGGTGATGTCGTCGCGAAGCGCCGCTATCGTCTTATTCTGGGCAGCGACCTGCTTTCGTAACGGCTCGACATGCAGTTTGAGCTCCTTGCGTGTCAAACGCGCCACTTCGGATTTAAGTACGGTTGCGAGGTTGGGCATGTGCGGTCCTTCGTATCTTGGTTTTTCGAGGGGCGGTTAGTTAGGGCGGGAGAGAGCAGGCTTGAGCTTGGCGAACTTGGCCAACTGCTCATCCCAGCGGTCTGGCGGCGCGATGGCGACGTCGTCCAATGTCCAGTCGGGAACGGTGTCGTCCAAGATGGCCTCGATCAGCTCGGGCGCCAGAAGCGTCATGTTGATCATTCGAGCGACGTAGCTGCGGTCGATGTTCTCGGCTTCGGCGATATCTTTCATCGAAGCGACCTCGCCGGCGTCCATCATGTCGCGCCAGCGATACCCTCGTGCGAGTGCGGCCTGAAGCGCAGTGAGATCGGGAGCGAGTTCGGCGCAGTGCACCTTGGTCTGGCGCAGTCTGCGCTTGCCGGAGCGGCGTCGAAGCCTGACCGGTATGCGAACGACCGTATCGCCATTGCTGATGTGGACGATATCGGCGGCACCGCCGACTTGGATGACGGGTTCGCTCATGCGTTGTCCCTCATCAGTTCTTGTACCGACGTGGCCGACCCCAGCGCGTGCATGCGGATCTCGATGGCGCTGTGGGTAACGACGACGCGCTCTATCAATTGTTGTGCTAGTCGGGCCTGTTCCTCCGGGAAGAGCGACTCCCAGATCCGGTCGATCTGGCGCATGGCGACGGTAACCCGCGCCTCGTCTAACGACGGGTCCTTTGCGACGGCGGCCTTCACTACCTCGGCGAGAACGTCCTCGCGCTTGAAGATTTCGCGCAGTTGCTGCAGCACGATGTCTTCCAATTCGCTGGCCGGAAGGCGGGGCAGCACGGACTCGGAGAGGCGGCCACGCTCCATCGTCTCCCGCGTCTGGTAGTAGCGATAGAGCCGGCCATTTCCCTTGGTGGTGTGCCAGGGGATCAGGGCGCGCCCGTCGGCTGTGAATACGAGGCCCTTGAGCAAAAAGGAGATTCGCGAGCGCGTGACATTGCCGCGGGCGACCGAGTTGGTCGAGAGGAGCGCATGGACCGCTTGCCAGAGGTCGGAATCGATGATCGCCGGATGCGTGTCGGGAACCTCAGAGTCCCCATGCTTCAGGTGGCCGAGGTAGGTCCGGTTGTGCAAGATCTTGTGCAGCCCGCTCTTGTCCAGAACCTTGCCTTCCCGGAAGTTCCCGGCCTTTGTAGTCCAGGACTTGTTGCGGTACCCCAGAGTGCGGGCCTGCTCGGCCAGCTTCTGGATGGACTTCACGACCTGGAACTGGGTGAATGCCCAACGCACGATTGCGGCCTCCTGCGGGTTGATGGCGAGGCGGCGTTGCTCAATGTCATAGCCCAGCGGCGGGATGCCATGCATCCAAAGTCCCTTGCGCTTGCTGGCCGCGAACTTGTCGCGGATGCGTTCGGCGGTCACTTCCCGTTCGTACTGCGCGAAGGCGAGCAGCATGTTCAGCTGCATCCGCCCCATCGCGTCAGTGGTGTTGAAGTGCTGCGTCACCGAAATGAACGTGACGTTGTGGGCATCGAACACCTTGATCAGATCATGGAAGTCCAGCAGCGAGCGGCTCAGGCGGTCCAGCTTGTACGAGACGACCACGTCCACGCGGCCGGCTTTGACGTCGGCGATCAGGCGCTGCAAGGCGGGGCGGTCCAGAGTGCCGCCCGAGTAACCGGCGTCGTCGTACAACTCGCCGACCGGCACCCAACCCTCGGCGCGCCGGCTGGCAATGTAGGATTCCCCGGCGTCGCGCTGGGCATCAATCGAGGTATAGAGCTGGCCCATACCCTCGTCTGTAGAGACCCTGGTGTAGACCGCACAGCGCAGCCGCACGCGGCCGTTCATGCCGCGCCCCGAACGATCCGCGCCGGCGCCTGCTCGCACTCCATCACCGAGACGCGGTGCTTCTGCTCCAGCACCCGGATCAGTTCGTCATAGTCCGCGGCCTTGGTCGATAGGTGCTGGCGTCCGAGCACGGCGACGCAATCGATTTGCCGAGCCTCAGCCGCCTGCAGCAATCGCTGCAAACCGGGGCGATTCTGGCTGTGCGCGCAGTAGCCGTCGTCGGCGTAGACCGACAGTATCGGCGTCACATCGCAGCAGCGGTTGAGGGTTTCGACCAGCGTGACGCGCTGGACGGTGATGTGGTCGGGCGAGGCGATGGGGGTTTGGCAGTAGACGGCGATGCGCAGCGGCGTGGTCATGGGCGGGCCTCCGGGAGGGGGGCGTCGTAGAGAAAGGAGGGCGGTGTGGTGCGGGGCAGGGCGACCCAGGAGCGAGGGGGCGGCGCGGCCACCCAGAGGGCGACGTTGGCGCGCTCCAGCTTCATCTGCACAGTGAGCAGATGGGTGTGGACGCGGGACAGACGCTGGTACTCGGCGACCACGACGGCTTCGACGCCACCGGCCTCGACGTGCGCGAGCAGCGACTGGAGGCCCGGCCGGTTGAGCGTCGTGCCCGAATGGGCTTCGTCGCAGTAGATCACGCTGGCGTAGGCGCCCAATTGGGTGCGCAGGAAATGTCGCGTAACCCGAATCTGCTGGGTCAGGGCGTCGGGGTGGTAGCTGGGCGTGCGGATGTAGCATGCGACGGTGCGCGGCGGCGTCATCGGGTCTTCCTCCCGGAGGTGGGGTCGGCCTTGATGCCGAAGAAGAGCGGGCCGGACCAGCGAGTTCCGGTGATCTCGCGCGCGATGGCCGACAAGCTCGCGTAAGGCTTGCCCAGGTACTCGAAGCGATCCTTTCCAAGCACGCGCACGGAGTGCAGCGCGCCGTGGTAGTTGCGGGTGATCACGAGGCCGGGCTGGAGCCGATTCTTGTCCTGCGCTTTCATGGTTCCGGTGCTCAGAAGATGACGGACGCGTTCGTCGTTGGCGGCGAGGATTGCCGATCGCGCAGCGCGCGCGGCGTCCTCTTGTATTCGGTGGGCCAGACGCCGCTCGACGTAGCGCCGGTTGTTGATGCCCGGCGGCGAACCGAAGCGGTCCGTCCACATCGCCTTCAGATCGATCCACTTCATCTGGTAGAGCGATTCGATCTGGGCAACAACGTTTTCCGGTAGGGGCTTAGTGGACATCGCGTCGGTCTCTCCGTGGTGGTTTGAGGGCGCGGACAGTCACCCTCTCTTCGGAGGCGTTATCAATGTCCACGGGGCGGCACGCGTCGGTCGGATTGCTATCGCGCAATCGAATCAGCCCGGCGGCGAGGATCTCCGCGACGACGACAAGACGTGCCTGGGAAGCGGATGATGCTAAGGCTGTATGGTCGATCTTCATTTGATGCTCTTCCTTCGCCGGGGAGGTCCGGTCTGCGACTGCGGGAGGGGTGCCTTACGGATCCAGACGTCGTCCTTCGACGTTCCGATGAAGCGGAAGGCGTCGTCGGGGAACAACTGCGACAAACTGCTGTAATCGCCCTTGTAGCCAGCGCGCTTGAGCAGCCCGCGCCAACTGGACTTCTTGACTCCGGCGGTGTGCGCTTCGGCCAGCAGCCGCATGAAGGCGCTCTGTCCGCGACGCAACGGGAGCGACTCGCCTCCCAGTAGCAAGGTGGTAAAGGGCGGCGGCAGTTCGAACCACAGCGGCGCCTGCTCGACCAGGTGAGGAAGCAGTCGGCGAACGTCCAAACGAATCCCTTCCACCTCCATGTGCGCCACTTCATCCAGCGGCAGAAATGCCAACTCGGCCGTCGATTTCGGCATGGTGCGAAGAGGACTCGTGACGATAACCAGCCGTCTGCGTTCTTCGGGCTCCCGATTCAACGTCGCGATGACCGGCGCAACGTCCAGGCTGAGGCTGGAACGCAGCAGATAGACCGCGGTCGCCTTGGTGTCCGAGGGGTTGAGTCGCCACAACCGACCGTCGATGACCGGAGTAGCGGACGGCGACGCGGCATCGAACTGGATGGCCAATGCGTCGGGCAGCCAGTTCGATCGCACCTTGACGGATTCGAACTCGATGCCGAAGTCGACCAGACCGCCGCATTGTTCGCAGCGCACCGAATGCTCACCCCATCCGTAGACCTGTACGGCACGGGAGGCTTTGCACACGCGGCAGGTCGCATAGCGTGTTCGCTTGGGGGTGGTCAGCGCGCCTGCGTATACGAACCGACGCATGGCGTCCGGATCGTAAGACAGCAGGGTGCCGACCGATTCGATTTCGAACCAGCGGATGACTCGGTTGAGCACGGCGTTTCCTTCGGTAATGCGGGGCAATAGCTGCCCGTCAGGCCAGAGCGGTCTGAATCGGGATGAAGCGGGGGCGAAACGAACTAGCCGATCAGGCGATCGACGAGCGCGCTATCGAATGCGAAGTGCGGATCGGTAGGCGCAGGTGCGTTCCTGCGCCGCTCCGGTCTCGTACGCAGCCGATGTTCGGCGCGCGGTAGCAGCGGGGGAGAGGTTTGCCGTGGTTGCGCGAAGCCGCCACGACCGTGTGGTGGAACATTCCATTGCGCATCAGTGTTGTCCTTCATCGTGCGGCCCACTTCGAGTGGGCTTTCTTTCTTCTTAACGAAGATAGCGCGGCGCAGAAGCCGTGCGCAACATCACTCAACGCAATCCCCCACCCGTCGCCGAAACGAGTTCACGGTTCGTTCGGATTCAGGTGCGAAAGAGCTAGAAATCGGCCCCGATTTCTATTTTTTTCTCACTGCTCGGCGATGCGGATGCGTCGAACGCGCGTGATGCATGCCGACATGCGATCAAGGTGTGTAGGGATGTCGATGCCGATGCGGACCTTGCGCAGTTGATGGAGATTTTTCCGTCGCGAGCGAGCGCGCGGGCGTCGCAGCGAACGATCTGAGTGTCGGACGAAATTTTTTTGGGTCGGCCTTTCGGCGATTTCTATCTGTAAAAACGCCTTATTTTTGGCTCGACATACGCTTTTGGCTAGGAACGTCTAGAAATCGGAGGTCGATTTCTAGCTCGTTCCCCTCTTTCATTCCTAGCCGAAGTTCGCGCAGTCTTTCGTGCCGGCAGCACCACGTCGACGACGAGAACCTTCCCATGAGCGATAACTCTCTGACGACCGAACAGCTCGCTTCGCGCTGGGACGTCACCCCCGAAACACTTGCACGCTGGCGCGCCGAAGCGATCGGCCCGCCGTTCTTCAAGGTGCTCGGCCGGCGCGTGAAGTACCGGCTTGAGGACATCGAACAGTACGAGTCCGAGTCGATGCGTACCTCGACAGCGGACACCGATCGCATCCCGAGCAACGATCTGCGCTTGGCGGCGCAGCGCGGTAATTCCAGCGCGACCATGGAAGGAGCGTCGGCATGAACCTGCTCGCCCGATGCATCGAACGACCGGCGAGCGAGCTCGCCAACTTCGCGCCGGATCTGCTGCTCGACCTGAAGCTGCAAGCGGCCGAGGCCGTCGCCGCCGCGCGCGCGCAGGCCGAGAAGATCGACCAGGCGCTCGACATCCGTTACGGCAAGCGCGCCGCGGAGCAGCGTTTCGCCGCCGGCAAGGACACCGGCATGGTGACCTTGACCGAAGGCGCCGTGCGGATCTCCTGCGAGATGCCGAAGAAAGTCGAGTGGGACCAAGCCGCGCTCGGCAAGATCGTGGAGCGCATCCGCAGTACCGGCGAAGACCCGGCCGAGTTTGTGGAGATCAGCTACCGCGTCAGCGAGGCGAAGTACACGGCCTGGCCGGCCTCGATGCGCGCGTCCTTCGATTCTGCCCGAACCCTCAAGCCCGGCAAACCGGTCTTCCGCCTGTCGCTGACCGAAGGAAAATCGTGATGAAAATCACAACTGTAAGTTGGGGCCGCTGGATGCTCATGACCGCCGTGCACGAACTGGGCACCACGTATGCGCTGACCGAGTTGAATGACGGTCCGGAAGAGCACGAGCCGGTGACGCCGGAGGCGGCCGAGGCGGTCGCCGAGTTCCTACGCAAGACCGGGAGCGCAGTCTGATGGCGCTGCCGATCATTACCGCTGAGCAGCGGCTGGCCGAGACCCGTGGCGTCAAGGGTGTGCTCGTCGGCGGCTGGGGTCTGGGCAAGACCTCGCAGCTGTGGACCCTGGATCCGGCCACGACGTTGTTCGTGGACATTGAAGCCGGCGACCTGCCGGTCAAGAACTGGCCCGGCGATAGCATCCGCCCGCGCACCTGGGAAGATTGCCGCGACATCGCCGTCCTCATCGGCGGCGCCAACCCTGCGCTGCGGGAGAACCAGTCCTTCAGCCAATGGCACTTCGAGGCCGCGCAGCTGCGCTACGGCGATCCTGCCGTCTTCGACCAATACCAGACTCTGTTCGTGGACTCGATCACCGTCGCTGGCCGACTGTGCCTGCAATGGTGCAAGGGCCAGCCGCAGGCGTTCTCCGAGAAGACGGGCAAGCCTGACACCCGCGGCGCCTACGGCCTGCTCGGGCAGGAGATGGTCAGCTGGCTGACCCAACTCCAGCACGTCCGCGGCAAGCACGTCTGGTTCGTCGGCATCCTCGAAGAGCGGGTGGACGACTTCGGCCGTCGCAACCACGCCCTACAGATCGACGGTTCCAAGACCGGTCTCGAACTGCCCGGCATCGTGGACGAAGTCATCACCCTGGCCGAAGTGCCCGCCGCCGAGGGCGCCGCGTACCGCGCCTTTGTCTGCCAGACAGCCAATCCCTGGGGCTACCCCGCCAAAGACCGGTCCGGTCGGCTCGACATGGTCGAGCCCCCGGACTTGGGCCAGCTCATGCGCAAGCTCGGCGCGCCGGAAGCGGCCGCGCCAACTCCCCCCACGCTTCACTAATAAGAAGGTCAGTCATGTCCTCCGCTTGGAACAACTTCAACGACGCCGAGAGCCCGGCGTTTTCCCTCATCCCCAAAGGCACCTTGGTCAAGGTCCGCATGACCATCAAGCCCGGCGGCTACAGCGACGCCGCAAACGGCTGGCTGCACGGCTGGGCCAGCCGCGGCGACACCGGCGCCGTCTACCTCAACGCCGAGTTCGTCGTGCTCGAAGGCAAGTACGCGCGTCGCAAGCTGTGGACGCTGATCGGCCTGCACAGCCCGAAGGGCCCGACCTGGGGCCAGATGGGACGCAGCTTCATCAAGGGCGTTCTCAACTCCGCCAACGCGCTGCACCCGGACGACATGAGCGCGGCCGCCCAGCAGGGCCGCTGCATCGAGAGCTTCGGCGATCTGGACGGGACCATCTTCGTCGGCAAAGTCGACTGGGAAAAGGACAGCTACGGCGAGGATAAGGCGGTGATCAAGGTGCCGATCATGCCCGACCACCCGCAGTACAAGGAGGTGATGGGCGCGGTGCAACCGCCGCCGGCGCAGGCTGCCGCGGTGCCGGCCCACATCGCGCACGCCGCGAACCAGGGAGCGGCGCAGGCGCCGATTGCCGGTCGGCCGATGTGGGCGCAGTGATGGACATACGCCGCCATGCCACGAAACCCCCGCCTCCAGGACCGTTACCCGAACGGCGACGGCATCTTTACCCCCCTGCGCGAGCTGTCCAGCGCCGAGCTTGATGCGCAGATCCAGCGCCTGATCGCTCTGGCGCAGCACCACGACGAGCACGCGCAAGCCCTGATCGAGTACCGCGACCATGTATTTGATCGATCGCGGCATGGTCGATGACGCCGTGCTGGGGCTGCGGCCGACCCGCACGCGGGTTCGGCCATCTGGACCTGCGCCGCCGCATCGCTGATCCGCGACGCACCCCATACCGCTGGGCGTTCTGCTCGACCACCTGCCAGAACGCATTTCACCAACTCTACGCGACCCGAGCTCGGACGAATCCGAGCGCGGTGGAGGAGCTTTTGCCCGTGCCACACCCTTTGTCCCATGAAGCCCAGCGCGCGTGCCTGACGGCGCTGGCGCAGGTCGCCGAGCGCGTCGGCTTCGATGTCCCGCTGGCGCAGTACAGCCAGGTCCAGGCCACCGAAGTGATCGAGGCCGTAACGATGGCCTACGAATCGACGCTGCGAGAGCAGACGGACCCGCGCAACAAGCCGATGCCGCCGCTTGATTCAGATCGGCCCTTCGACGACCCGATCCCCTTCTAAGAAATGGCATGCCAGAAAAAGTCTGGCATCAGCCACTATTCGAGCGACGCCATGCTTGATTTCAACTCGCACGACCTGTCGGAGCAACTGACGGCGTTGGTTGATGCCGCGATGGAGCGCGACGCTGCGGCTCGACCCGCGCGCGCCTACCTAGGCGCATCGAGCCTGGGCGAAGAGTGCAGCCGCCGCCTGCAGTTCCAATTCTTCGATGCTGCCAAGGATTGCGGGCGCCACTTCCCGGGCCGGCTGCTGCGCGTCTTCCAGCGCGGTCATCAGATGGAAGAGTGGATGGCCGATTGGCTGCGTGTCGCCGGCTTGGACCTGCGTACCCACGACGGCAACGGGCAGCAGTTCGGGTTCGAGACGGCGGGCGGCCGCGTGCGCGGTCATATCGACGGCGTCATCGTCGGTGGTCCGGACGGCTTCCGCTATCCGATGTTGTGGGAGAACAAGGCGGTCGGCACCAAGACTTTCCGCGAGTTCCAACGCAAGCGGCTCGCCTTGAGCCGGCCGGTCTACGCCACCCAGATCGCGCTGTACCAGGCCTACCTCGGCCTGCACGAACACCCGGCGTTGTTCACCGCGATCTGCGCCGACGACATGTCCATCTACGCCGAGCGCGTGGTCTTCGATCGCGGCCTGGCCCAGCGCGCGTCCGATCGAGCCGTCGAGATCCTACGCGCCTGCGACGCCGCCGAACTGCTCCCCAGAATCAGCACGACGCCCACCCACCAAACGTGTCGTGGCTGCGCCTGGCAGGACCGCTGTTGGTCCTTGCCTTCATCCACCACGCTTCACTGAGCCCGAGGTTCCAATGAACGTCTCCTCCAACGAAACCCTCACCGCGCCGCGCATCGTAGCGCCAGTCGCGTCGTATCTACTGCCGGACAGCAAGGAATACGCCACCCAGCAAGTCATGATCACGCCGGAGTTGGCGACTGCCTGGCTGCGACGCAACGAGGCCAATCGAAAGCTGCGCCACCGAGCCGTTCAGCAGTATGCGAACGATATGCTCCGGGGCGCGTGGAAAACGACCGGTGAGTCGATCAAGTTCAGCGCGAGCGGTCGATTGCTCGATGGCCAGCACCGCCTGGCCGCTATCGTGGACGCGGACGTCGCTCTGTCGATGGTCGTGGTGACTGGACTGGACAACAGCGCCTTTGACGCCATCGACACGGGACGCTCGCGCACCGGCGCCGACGTGCTGCTGATCGAAGGCGTTGGCGCGCGCGAATCCGCCGTGGCGGCCGGTGCGATGCCGTTGATCTTGAACTATCAACGTGGTCTGGCGCCGCACAGCAAGACGCGTTTTCCGAATCAAGAGCTGATCGCTGCTTGGAACAGCCAGTCGGCCATCCGCCGCAGTAGCCACTTCGTGACGAGGTTGCCGCGCAAGGTCATGCCGATTCGGCACTCCAAGGCGCTGTTTCTGCATTGGGTGTTCTGCCAGCGCGACGTTGAGGCCGCCGACAGCTTCATCGAACAACTCTTCACCGGCGAGCTGCTAGGCCGTACGGAGCCGCTTTACCACCTGCGACAGCGCTTGCTGTCTCTGCGTATGGAAGGCCAGTCGATCCCCGACCTCGCCATGCTGCATGCGTGCATCAAGGCCTGGAACGCGACCCGGCAAGGCAGGCAGTACACGTCGTGGAGGCCGATCTTCCCGCGCTCCGACGAAAACTTTCCGGAGGTTGCACGATGACTTTGCAGTTTCATCCGCTGTGCTTGTCGCTGCCGGATATGAGCGCCGAGGCGTTCGACGCGCTCGTTGAGGATGTGCAACGCAGCGGTCAACTCCGCGACATCGTGCTTTACGAAGGGATGATCCTGGATGGTCGCCATCGTTATCGGGCATGCATCGCCTGCGGCATAGAACCGCGCACGGTGGAGTTCACGGGCGACGATCCAGTTGCCTTCGTGGTCAGCGAGAACGTCGCGCGCCGGCATTTGACTGAATCCCAGCGCGCAATGGTCGCCGCTCAACTGGCAAGTTGGGGAAAAGGCAAGCCGCGTAAATCGGAAATGTTTCCGATTAAGGGGCAAAAACAGACGCAAGTTGCTGAAATGCTTTCGGTTTCTGATCGCACTATCCGAAAAGCCTCCGAGGTACGAAAGCATGGTGCGCCGGTGCTTGTGGCAAAGGTTGAGGCAGGCGAACTGACGGTCAGTGAGGCGTCGCGGATCGCTCAGTTGGGCAAGAAGTCCCAGGAGCGCATCCTCGCCATCGAGGATCGCAAGGAGCGCAAGAAGGAGGTCACGAAGGCTCTGTCGATCAGCAAAGGACGAAAGCACACCGGCCCGCGCACCGATTTCGTCGAGGCCGTCGTGCAGCCGAATTGGGTTCTGACTTGGCTGGCGCGGTTTGAAAGCATGGCCCTATGCCTCACGGAAGCTGATGTGGAGCCGGGCACGTTGAACCGCCGCCTGTTGGACGATGCAGTTTGGGCTGACGACCGCTTCGTTAAGCGTATCGAGACTGCGTTGCCCTGGTTCAAAGCGACCGGCGAATTGGCTGTGCTGATCCAAGAGAGGCGGCCGGCATGATGGACTTCAACGACGCCGAGGCTCCGACCGAGCCTCGGCCAGAGCGTCCGTCGCGGGATGCCGTCAAAGCGCTGCTGCTGCAGCGCTTGGACGGTGTCCTCCAGGCGCTGTATCCGAACGGGCGAGTCCGGCGCGGCAAGTTCCATCTCGGGAACGTCCAGGGCGACAAGGGCGACAGTCTGGAAGTCGAATTGTCCGGGCCGAAGGCCGGGTTGTGGACCGATCATGCGACGGGCGAGGGCGGCGATGTCTTCGATCTTGTCGCCGCGCAGGCGGGCTTGGACGCGCGGCATGATTTCTCCGCGGTGCTGGCGCGGGCTGCGGAGTGGGCTGGACATGTGCCGGCGCCGCTGCGGCGCGCGTCGGTCAAACCGCGGCGGGGCGAGCCGGTGCTGGACGAACTCGGACCGGCGACCGCGCGCTGGGATTACCTCAGCGCCGACGGCGAACTGATCGCCTGTGTATACCGCTACGATCCGCCGACTGGCAAGGAGTACCGGCCTTGGGATGCGAAGCGGCGCAAGCATGCGGCGCCGGAGCCGCGGCCGCTCTACAACCAACCTGGCCTCGCTGCCGAGCTCGACGTGGTGGTAGTGGAAGGCGAGAAGGCCGCCGATGCCTTGATCGCGCTGCAGGTGCCGGCCACGACCGCGATGAACGGCGCCAAGGCGCCGATGGAGAAAACGGACTGGTCGCCGCTGCGCGGTAAGCACGTGCTGATCTGGCCGGACAAGGACAAGGCGGGCTGGGAGTACGCCCTGTCGGTCGCGCAGGCCGCGCTCGGCGCCGGCGCGATCTCGTGCGCCATCTTGTATCCGCCCGAGGACAAGGAGCAGGGTTGGGACGCCGCCGATGCTGTCGAGGAGCACTTCGACGTCATCGGATTCCTGCGCGCGGGCGAGCGCACGCCGATCACCCGGCCCGAGCGAGTCGAAGCCATCGACTTCGGCGAGCTCGGCTGGCATACCGACGATGGCTTGGCTACGGCTTTTACCAACCGCTACCACGAGGACTGGCGCTACTGCGCGGCGTGGGGGCAGTGGATGGTCTGGAGCGGTCAGCGCTGGAACCCAGACCGCACGCTCACCGTCAACCATTTGGTCCGCGGCGTCTGTCGAGTCGCAGCGACCTACGCGAACTCCGGCAGCCAGCAATCCCGGTTGGCGAGCGCTTCGACTATGTCCGCGGTGGAGCGCATGGCGCGCAGCGACCGCTACCACGCGTCGGACGCGGAGGAGTGGGACACGCGCCCGTGGTTGCTGAACTCGCCGACCGGAACCATCGATCTCAAGACGGGATCGTTGCGCAAGCATTCTCGGCTGGATCGCTTGACGCGCATGGCGACCGCAGGAGTCGACGGGGAATGCTCGCTGTGGCCTCGGTTCCTCGCCGATGTGACCGGTGGCGACAGCGAACTGCAAGCCTATCTGCAGCGGATGGCCGGCTATTGTCTGACCGGCGCGACCACGGAGCATGCGTTGTTCTTCCTCTACGGTACCGGCGCCAACGGTAAGTCCGTGTTCGTCAACACGCTGGCGACCATTCTCGGGGATTACGCCACGAGTGCGCCGATGGACACGTTCATGGAGAGCCGCGGCGAGCGACATCCCACGGAACTTGCTGGTCTACGCGGCGCGCGTTTCGTCGCCGCCGTCGAGACCGAGGAGGGCCGGCGCTGGAACGAGTCGAAGCTCAAGGCGATCACCGGCGGCGACAAGATCATGGCGCGCTTCATGCGGCAAGACTTCTTCGAGTACGTCCCCCAGTTCAAGCTGGTGATCGCCGGCAATCATAAGCCGGCGATCCGCAACGTGGATGAGGCGATGAAGCGCCGTCTGCACTTGATCCCTTTCACCGTCACGGTACCGCCGGAGCGGCGTGATCAGGACCTGGCGCGCAAGCTGCTCGCGGAGCGCGAGGGCGTCTTGGCTTGGGCGGTTGAAGGCTGCCTGGAATGGCAGCGCATCGGCCTGAAGCCGCCGAAGTGCGTCCTGGACGCCACCGATGAGTACTTCGAGTCGGAGGATGCACTGGGGCGATGGATCGAAGAGCGATGCCATGAGCACTCGCAGTCGAAGGCGCTCGTCGCCGACCTGTTTGCCGACTGGAAGGACTGGAGCATGGCCAATGGCGAGTTCGCCGGATCGATCAAGCGCTTCTCCGAAATGCTGGAATCGCGCCGTTATGGTCGGCATCGAGGTGGAAAGGGCGCTCGGTATGTCATTGGCCTCAGCCTGCGGCCCAAGAGCTTCGCTAGCTACGCGAGCTAGAAAAATCAGTCACTTATTTCGGTGGGTGACGTGTGTGACATAGCTGCTAGTTACCCCCCGCGTGTGCGCGCGCACGCACATATGAGCGTTAACCGGCAACCGTGTCACACACGTCACCCACGCCGACCCAAGGAACCAAGATGAGCACGACAACACTGGCCCTGGATCTGGGCACGACGATGGGTTGGGCGCTGGCGCGCGGCGGGCAGATCGCGAGCGGCACGCAGGCGTTCCGGCCTGGCCGCTTCGAAGGCGGCGGCATGCGCTTCCTGCGCTTCGGCCGCTGGCTGGACGAGACCTTGGCCTTCGTCGGCCAGGTCGAGGCGATCTACTTCGAGGAGGTCCGCCGGCACCGGGGCGTCGACGCGGCGCACGCCTACGGCGGCTTCTTGGCTCAGCTGACGGCGTGGTGCGAACAGCACTGCATCCCGTATCAAGGCGTGCCGGTCGGCACGATCAAGCGGTTCGCGACCGGCAAGGGAAACGCCAAGAAGGACGCCATGATCGCGGCGATGCAGCGACGTGGCCATGTGCCCACCGACGACAACGAAGCCGATGCGCTCGCACTGCTGCACTGGGCGCTGTCGCAGGGAGTCGAGGCATGAGCCAGAACTGGAACATCCAGCGCGTCACCGATCGCTTCCAGGAAGCCGCGGTCACTGCGCGGCGGCTACCGCCGGCTCGCGTGCAGGGCTACGCGGCATTCTGGCCGGATATCAATCGGCAGTCGTGGGAAGGCTATGCCGACGAGCGCATCGTCCTGCGCTTCAATGCCTCGCCCGGCGCGATCGACCGCTTCGGCGAGACCGTGCGCTGGCTGCGGTGGCTGGAAGAGGAGCAGCGGCGCTTGGTGTGGTTGCGCGCGCAGTACGTGCCGTGGCGCGAGATCTGCAACCGCACCGGCCTGATCCGCAAGACGGCTTGGCGTCGCTACCAGCACGCACTGGCCGTGGTCGTCGTTCATCTCAATGGCGAACAGCCGCGCTTCGCCGCCGTCGAGCAAGCCGCGGAAACGACAATTCTTCACTGAACGGATCCTGCGATATCCACGGTTATCCAGGATCATGATCGCGGCCGTTATGGGGTGTCCCAAAACCCCCGCATTTGGCCTAGCCTAGATCCCATGCTGACGCGGGTATGCCCGACACATGGCGGTGTAGGCGCAGTGGAGGCGGCGGTTCGAATAGAGCCGCCGCCTTTTCTTTGAGCCGCCAAGTGCGCTTCGCCTATTACGCGATCTCCAGTCCGAGGCGGCTTAAGCACTCTGTCGGGACCGTGGGCTGAGTAGGTCCCGTCCACTCGTAGGCAACGACGACCCCAGGCGGGTCATCCCGCTGGATGACGGATGAGCGGACGCCCGGCACGTCCCGCAAGGCAAGTACCGCCAACTCCTCCAGTGGCAGCGCGACCATGCGCGTATTCCACGCTCTGCGAACGGTAAGGAATGCCCACATCGTGCCGCCCCTTCCAGAACCGTTTAACGTCAGAAGCGTTTGTCCGACAATGCCTGGAGAAACAGGCTCGGCGACGACGCGTTGGCGCGGATGATTAGGCGTCTGCGTACTGACGCTTCTCCTCCCCAAGTACGATCTATCGTATTGCGGGCCGGTTGGCTATAGGGGAAATCACTCAGCGTCGTTGGACCGGGATGAGCACCACTAATGGCGCTGGCGCGACGTCGCACTGAGCACAACGCTCAACGCAGCGCCTTCAAAAGATACGTCATCATCACAACGGGTTCGCTCAAATTCTTCGGGAACCGCTGGTTTCCTCTCGGGCGCTTGGTTGTTCCGCCCGCTAACCCTCTGCACGCCGCCCCAGTGACTTGGGACGCCACGTGGTGGTCGGCCTGATCATCATCAGGAAAACGGTATGGATCGAGCGCTGGACATAGCCACCGGCAAAGTGGTGGATGCAGAAGAGCTTTGGTTGTTGGACCAATCGGATCTGTCGCGATTTCAATGCGTGTCGTGTGGCGTGGATCTTCTGCCGGCGGCCTTCGGGGCGGAGACCACGCGGAAGCGGCCGTACTTCAGGCTGGAGCGGCTGGGTGCGAGGAATGCCCCGGATTGCCAAATGGCCGCCTACAAAGACTTGGTCACGCGGGCGCGCCGAGAGCGCATTCCGGTCGAGGACTTGCGTCGGTGCGACGCGATGCCGACCCGAGCAAAACTCGGGTCGTCGGAAACTCTGCTGGGCCGAGACAATGATCCAAGTCTGCGGCGCATTGCCGCGGCCTATTGCGACTTTCCAAATAACCGCGATCACCCTTTGCGGATCGCCGGCGTCGCCGGGCACACCTATGCCACTGTGATTCAACGGCTCGCGACTAAAGAAGTCGTGCGGTACGCAGGATCATCGATTTGGTTCGGACGCGCCGCCTGGAGGTCTCGACCGACAGAGTCAAACTCGACCTACGAGATTCCGCTTGCGGAAGGAGGAGCCGGTGTCCGGGCGCAACGACCGTACCGCGTGCGCGTCCATTGGTTCTCTTGGAATCCCAGCGCCCGCTTAGCGCTGATGAGGGAGTTCGAAGCCTTGCTGCAAGAGTACCTAAGCAATCGGATCGGCCGGCAAAACGCCCCCTGGGTGTTCTTTGCTGGGGAGCAGGATGCGACGGACGCTTCGCTCTTTCACGTGAGCGACTACCATCATATCTGCACGCGATATGCGGCCATTGATCTGATGAAGTCGCAAGTAGGAGGCACAGGTCTGGTGCGTGCTAGGGGTTAATCAGCGCGACGGGATCACCCTGCTCAGTTCCATGGTGGCGCGGCATATCCGACCGTGCTGGTGTGGGCGCGGCGGGGGGCGGTGGCCTCGATGGCCACCGTCATTTATCAACAGACCGAAAGCCCGTAGCGGTCGATCGTGTCGAGCGGTATCACTGGATCGCCGCTGCCATGCCACAGATAGGTCAGCTCGATCTGGAGCAGATTGGAACGTTCGATTTCAATGTTCGTGACGCCTTCGACCGACTGTAAGTAGGCAACTGCGACGTCGGCGATCGGCAAGATGTCCAACAGCGAACCTGGACGACGGCATAGCTTGATGGTGCTGCGCACCATGAGATCCTCCCTCGATCTCTACAGCGCGGCCCCTGTGCCTGGGCAATCCCAGCCGGCCGACATCGAACGTACGCGGCGTCGCGTAAGTAAACCGTTACGCGCTGTGCAGTCCCTGCGATTTAGCAGGGACATTGGCCGACGAACGGGCGGAACTGACGAATCATTCTCGAATCGCGCGAGAAGCGGCGACCGGTCGCTGATGATCGTGCGACGGGTCCTTCCTGGCGCTCAGGCCAAGCGGGGGGCCAAGCCGCAAAACCCCGCTAGCGTCAATCCTTTTCATCGGGTTTGCGATCTCCGCAGCCCGGTTCGCATTCGGACCTTCCTTGAGCCTTCAGATCGAACAGCGCCCGATCGAGGCGCTCATCCCGTTTGCAAATAATGCGCGCACGCACTCCGATGCGCAGGTGGCGCAGATCGCCGCCAGCATCGTGGAGTTCGGGTGGACCTGCCCAATTCTGGTCGACGGCGCCAACGGCATCATCGCCGGCCACGGCCGGTTGCTCGCCGCGCGGCAATTGGGACTGGCGCAAGTGCCGGTGATCGAACTTGCGCATCTGACCCCGACGCAGAAGCGCGCCTACGTCATCGCCGACAACCGCCTGGCGGAGAACGCAGGTTGGGACGAAGAGTTGCTGGCGCTGGAACTGGCAGAACTGCGTGACGCCGAGTTCGACTTGGACCTGCTCGGCTTCACCGATGCGGAGTTGGACGATCTGCTCATCGGCGACGAAGCCGGATTGACCGACGACGATGCCGTGCCGGAGGTACACGAGCAGCCCGTGTCCCGCCGCGGCGATGTCTGGATCTGCGGCGCGCACAAGGTGCTGTGCGGCGACGCCACCGACGCGGCGGACTACGCCGCCTTGCTGGGCGACGAACTGGTCGACATGATCTTCACCGATCCGCCCTACAACGTGGATTACGCCAACAATCCCAAGGACAAGCTGCGCGGCAAGCATCGTCCGATCCTCAACGACAACCTCGGCGGCGACTTCGGCGCGTTCCTGGAAGCGTGTTGCACGCAGATGGTGACGCTGACCAAGGGGGCGATCTACATCGCCATGTCGTCGTCCGAGCTCGACCGGCTCCAGACCGCGTTCCGCGCGGCCGGCGGTCGCTGGTCCACCTTCATCATCTGGGCCAAGAACAAGTTCACGATGGGGCACGCTGACTACCAACGGCAGTACGAGCCCATCCTGTACGGCTGGCGCGAAGGCACCGAGCGTTTCTGGTGCGGCGCGCGCGACCAAGGCGATGTCTGGTTCATCGACCGCACCAGCAAGAACGATCTCCATCCGACCATGAAGCCGGTGGCGCTGGTCGAGCGCGCCATCCGCAACAGCAGCAAGAGCCGCGATCTGGTGCTTGACCCGTTTGGCGGATCGGGTACGACGATGATCGCGGCCGAGAAGACTGGCCGCCGTGCGCGTTTGATCGAACTGGACCCGAAGTACGCGGACGTGATCGTACGGCGCTGGCAAGAGCACACCGGCCGGAACGCGGTCCGGCAGGCAGATGCCGTTAGCTTCGAAGACGCCGCGCGCGAAATCGAACCGGTCGAATCCAAATGATCCGGCCGGCGTTCTACAACGAGAATGATCCCTACCTATGCGATTGGCTGCGCAATCTGATCGCCGTGGGTTTGATCCCGGCCGGCGACGTTGATGACCGGGACATCCGATCTGTTTGCGCAGACGATTTGCGTGGATACGGCCAGTGCCACTTCTTCGCCGGGGTCGGCGGATTCGCCTACGCCGCCCGCCTCGCGGGCTGGCCGGACGACGCGCCGCTGTGGACCGGTGGCTTCCCGTGCCAGCCCTTCAGCGTCGCCGGCCGACAGCGCGCGCAGGCGGACGACCGCCACCTCTGGCCGGAACTGCGCCGCCTTATTGCATCCGCGCGACCCGATGTATTCCTGGGTGAGAACGTTGCTGGTCTCATCCCGCTGGGCCTCGACGGAGTTCTGTCTGACTTGGAAGCCGAAGGCTACGCCAGCCGGGCGGTGGTTGTTCCAGCTTGTGCCGTCAACGCCCCCCACCGACGCGACCGGGTCTGGATCGTCGGTCGCCGTCTGGCCGACCGCGACGGCGAACGACCCGGAGAAGCGCGGCGACTTTGCGGCCGAGCGACGCAATGGCCTGCCGGGCGTAGCGAAGGCGGTGTGGAGTACCCCGCGCGCGAGCGACGGGGAGAAGGGCGGGCCGAACCAGTCATTCGGGAGCGGAGTGACCCGCCCGTTGCCGGCGCAGGCGGTCTGGGCGACGCCGACGACGCGGGATCACAAGGACGCGTCGAGCGTTGGCAGCGCGCCGGTCAATGGGATGCTTGGGCGACAGGTCGAACCCTCGCCGGCCGGCGGTTCCTGAATCCGGAATTCGTCTTCTGGCTCATGGGATACCCGCCCGAATTCCTCGCCTGCGCGCCGCCGGCAACGCGATCGTCCCGCAGGTCGCGGCTGAAATCCTGAGAGCCTTGAGGGCGTAGGGGCGGCGGCGTACGCTGGTTCCGTCCAATGGCGGGGAAACGTCGTGGGGAATCGGCGTCTCGAACAGCGGGAATGGCCTGCCGAGCAGATGAAGTTTGTTCGTGCGCTTGTTCGCAGCGGCGACTTGGAGGCGGTCGCGCAAGCGTGGCACGAAAGCCGCATACTGGAGTCGCAGGCGCGCGCCATCGTGAAGGCCATTGACGATCAACGATGTTCGTCCAAGTACGGCGGTGGCGTCTTTCGGAAGCAGCGCGCCGAACAACGAAAATGGACGGTTGACGAGATGAAGCTGATCCAGGCGCTTATCCGCAGTGGCGACCTAGAGACGGTGGCACAAGCGTGGCACGATAACCGCATCGTGGAGTCACAGGCGCGCGCGATTCTGAAAGCTATCGACGACGAACGTCGGTTGCGCTCTTACCGGGTGCGCCGCCCGCCGCCCACTTGATGTCCGGCGGAGGTCGGGGTTTCAGGCAAGTTCGAATTGTTCCGTTGTCCCGTTGTAGCGCAGGCGGACGCCGCCACGAATGGGCGTGCAGCCGGCGACCCAAAGGTTCAAGCGGTAGGCGTCGCGGAAGCTGACGGCCTGCCGGGCCTGCGCGACGGACAAGCCGACGTCGGTCAGGTACCGGGCGAGTTCGGCATTACTGCTGCTCTCGTCGTTCGACAAGACGGCTTCGGTTAGCTCCAGCAGTGTGGCCGGCAGCGCCGCGAGGTCGTGACTGGCGTGGCTAGGCGAGGCATCGTGCATGGTGGCACTCCGTGGTAGATGGCCCATGAACGCTTCATCGCGGCGGAACATCAAGCGAATTCCCGCCTGATCCAGCGCTGACGCTGCGGCCGACAGGAACGAGACAGCGAGCCGGGCGGGTGCCCGGCTCGCCTTAGGAATCACTTCTCCTGGTCTGCCTGCAGGTCGGGGTTGCCGTGGCCTCCTTCTTTGGAGCCCATGTACGCTTCAATTCAAACAAACATCAAGCGGTTTATGCTTCCGTAGCGCGAAAAGATCGAGGTTTCTCCAAGCCTTAACTCGATCTATGTGGTCGCGACCGAAGAACCAGATGCCGACCCACGCTAGCCTACCGTTCGCGTCAGCATTGACGTACAGCGTCGCTCGTTCCGGCGTGGTGATCGCGACAAAGCGCTTTCGTCCTTCGGAATCGCAATCGGCGAAGCGCGCGCAATCCGGTGGAGCGTGCGGGAGCTCAGCGATGAGTGTGTCATAGTCATCCGGGTGCGATTGGTGGATGACTGTCTCGACGATGCCTTCTTCGTAGCGAAAGCAGGTTTCGTCCGTGAACATGGAGATCCAACAGACACCGACGGGAGGCGCTTTGCAGACCCGCAGTGTCAGTATCTGACCGACTTCTATGTCTCTCATCAGAATCTCTTGCTCCGACATCGCATCCATATGCTTTGCATGCTCCAAGTTGGCGGCGGCGGATGACTCACGGAGCGCTTGGGTATCAATGACAACTTTTTTCCTTCTGGTCCGAGGATTTTTGTTCATGGTAGACGGGGCCCGGTCGTTTTCCATTTCGGTCTTGATGCGGTAGACGCGGTCCTGCTTGTCGGTCTTCTCGTTGGTGACGGTGTAACCCTTCTTCTTCACCGCACCGGCCAGGAAGCCGCGCACCGAGTGCTGCTGCCAGCCGGTCTCGGCCATGATCTGGGCGATGGTGGTGCCGTCCGGGCGCATCAACAAACCGACCACCGTGGCCAGCTTGGTGTCGCCGCGCGCGACGCGCTCCGGCTTGGCCGGCGCCAGCGCGGGCGCAGGCTCGAGCGATGTTTGCTCCGGGTTCGCTTCGGCACCTTCGTCCAGAGTGGTCGCATCCGCATCCAGCGCGATGCCGTCGTCGTCGTTGTTATCGCTAGCGTCTTTGTAGGCCGGTGCGTCCGCACCGACCGCCGCATAGCCGGCGGCGGTGACGCGGTAGCCCGCGTCGTACACTTCAATCCAGCCGTTGCGCAGCAAGCCGCGCACGACGTTGGTGCGGGCGCCGCCTTGCAGGCCGTTGGGAAAATGCTCGACTCGGCCTTCGGTGGTGATCGCCAGTTCCAAGATGCGGCGCTGGGTGGGGGTGAGGTCGACGTTGTTCATGTGGCGCTCCTGATGAGTGTTGGGTGGTGCGGGTGCATGAACGCTTCCTTTGCCCACGAAGCCAAGCGGTTCGTGCGCGGATGAGCGCGTGTTCGCGTTCACGGACAGGCGTCGGACAGGTGTCGGACAGATTCAACGCAGCGGAACGAAAAACGCCCCGCACTGCGGGGCGTCATCGGGTTGTTGCGGGACCGTTGAAGGTAAGTCGTCCCAATCGGGCGATTCCGGCATCAGGTCGCCGTCGCTGGCGATGTCGTAGTAGACGTTCTTGCACTCGGCAATGTCCTCCGCGACCCAGACGCCGCCAATCGATCGCACGATCACGCCGTGCTTGCGCGAAAGCTGTTCAAGTTCCTTCGCAAAGTTGGTCAGTCGCTTTTGCTGCTGCTGGTAGGTGGCGTTGTTCATCGTCGTGCTCCGGTGGGTGTGGGGACATGAACGCTTCCTTTTGGACCGAAGCCAAGCGGTTGATGCGATGAAGAACGGGCGTTCTCTTTCGTGGACAGGTATGGGACAGCTTCTGGAGTAGAGCTGCCGATGTTCGACGAACCTGTCGGACACCTGTCCGAACTCGCCGTGCGGCCGAAGTTCTGCTTGGCTTGTGCTGCAAAGGAAGCGTTCATGCGCACGCCGCAACAACGCGGTGACAACGAACCCGTAGACCATGAGCCACCTATCAACGCGTCGCTTCCGCGACACGGCCACACTGCTCAACGAGTGCGTGTTGCTGACCCGACGCCTGCAGGACGGCAGGCCAACCACGCCGCTATCGAGCGAGGAACGCGAGGCAGCCAGTCGCGTGGCCTACCTATGCACGTCGCTGCTTTTGGTGCTGTGCGACAACAAGCGAGCGCGAATGGGCGAAGCCATCAGTTCGAACGAACTGATGGCCCGGGTGTTTGCGGAGGACCCGTACTGCGTGACCGACCTGATGGAACGCTTGTGGACGCCTAACGGATCGGATTGCGAAAGGGGGAAGGGATGAACGATTACGACCACAACGTCCGGGCGGATCTGCTGAGTCTGCGCGACTGCATCGAGCGGATTCTTCTGGCGAACGGACCGATATTCGATTCCGGGCATCAGCTGACTTTACGGACGTGTCAGGGGCTGTTTCATGCACTTTCGGCGAACATCATCGCGGCTAGGGCGGCCCCGATCTATCCGGCGAACGTGATTCGATGGGTGGAGCTCTGTCGCCTGGAATTGATTTCGCTGGAACGGACCATCGATCAAGTCGATGGCTGGAACAAACCGCGCGCATTGCCCATCGAGTTCAGCGAGGACGAATGGGTACTGCGAGCGCTTTACGACCATATCGATCGCTTCCTCGACGGCATGGAGCCCGAGTACGCGCTGCTGCCTACGCACGTTCTGGACCGGGTCCTTCGCCAACTAAAACTGCTGACGGCTTGGGATGTCGGCGACGAACATTACGCGCTTGGCTTGCGGTTCGGCATCCGGGGTGCGAAGCGCGCCTACGATGCAGCGGAGTCAGCGCCCCACAATTGACCGAAATCGCGCGAGAGCGCACACCCCAGCGTCCCGATGGACGTTGGGGTGTTCCCTCTTCCATTTTGAATCTGCGCCGATGGCCGGCGGTCGCGGAGGACCGAACCTGTCAGTGACCGCCCGTGGGAATCAGCATCCGCGCCTACGGGCGCCATCGCGGCGTCTCCGACACCGCCGTTCGCAAAGCCCTCGCCACTGGCCGGATCTCGGCGCTGCCGGACGGCACCATCGACGCCACGCGTGCCGATGCGGAGTGGGCGGCCAACACGACCAAGGCCGAGATGGCTGAATCGCGCTCCATGCCGCGTCCGGCGCGAAAGCGCGGGCCCGCACCCTTCGCGGAGAACGTCACGTCGGCGCCGGGAACCGCGCCCACCGGCAATAGCTACGCGCAGGCGCGCACGGCCAACGAAGTCCTCAAGGCCCAGCACCACAAGCTGCGCATCGCGCAGCTGCGCGGCGAACTGATCGACCGCCAGCAGGCGGTGGGACAGGTCTTCGCGCTCGCACGCGCCGAGCGCGATGCCTGGCTGAACTGGCCGGCGCGGATCAGTTCGATGCTGGCGGCTGAGCTCGGTATCGATCCCCATGCAATGCACGTCGTGTTGGAGCGCGAGGTGCGGCAGCACCTGTCCGAACTGGGGGACTTCGTCGCCCGCCTGGAGTGATTGTTGTACGACGGCCATGACGACGTCGCGCGCGCATGGCGCGACGGAATGACGCCCGATCCCTTTTTGGACGTGTCGGCATGGGCGGATCGGGATCGGGTGCTGTCGAGCACGTCGTCGTCCGAGCCCGGTCGCTGGCGCACCGCGCGCACGCCGTACCTGCGCAACATCATGAACGACCTGTCGCCGGCCTCGGCGACGGAGCGCGTGGTGTTCATGAAGGGCGCGCAGGTGGGCGGTACGGAGTGCGGCAATAACTGGATCGGCTACGTCATCGCCTGCGCGCCGGGGCCGATGATGGCCGTAGCGCCCACGGTCGAGATGGCCAAGCGCAACTCGAAACAGCGGATCGATCCGCTGATCGAGGAATCCCCGTCGCTGCGTGAGCGCATCGCGCCCTCGCGCGCGCGCGACGCCGGCAACACGATCCTGGCCAAGGAGTTCCGAGGCGGCGTGCTGGTGCTGACCGGCGCGAACAGCGCGGTTGGCTTGCGCTCGATGCCGGTGCGGTATCTGTTCCTGGACGAAGTGGACGGCTATCCGCGCGACGTGGAAGGCGAGGGCGACGCGGTCGCGCTGGCTGAGGCGCGTACCCGGACGTTTACCCGTCGCAAGATCCTGCTGGTCTCGACGCCGACGATTGCTGGCGCCAGCACCATCGAGCGCGAGTATCTGGCCTCCGACCAGCGGCGCTACTTCGTGCCGTGCCCGCATTGCCGGCAAGAGCAGTGGCTGCGGTTCGAGCAGCTGCGTTGGACCTGGGGCGACCCGCGCTCGGCTCGCTACATCTGCGAGTTCTGCGAGCAGCCGATCGGCGAGCATCACAAGACCGCCATGCTGGCAGACGGCCACTGGATCGCGACGGCGCCGCAGAACAAGGGCAAGACGGCCGGCTATCACCTGTCGTCGTTGTACTCGCCGGTTGGCTGGCGCAGTTGGGCGGACATCGCCGCCGCCTGGGAATCCGCACAGGGTTCGGCGACCGCGCTGAAGGCATTTAAGAACACCGAACTGGGCGAGACCTGGGAAGAGGAAGGCGAAGCCCCGGATTGGGAGCGCCTGCTGGAACGCCGCGAGGATTACCGGATCGGCACGGTGCCGGTTGGCGGATTGCTGCTGGTCGGCGGCGCCGACGTACAGAAGGACCGTATCGAGGTTTCGATCTGGGCCTTCGGGCGTGGACGCGAGACTTGGCTGGTCGAGCATCGGGTGCTGATGGGCGATACAGCCCGCACCGCCGTGTGGTCGGCGCTGGCCGCCGTCCTCGGCGAGCAGTGGACCCACGCCAGCGGCGCGTTGGTGCCCTTGACCCGCATGGGCCTGGATACCGGCTTTGCGACGCAGGAAGCCTATGCGTTCGCGCGCGGCGTCCATGACCCGCGGCTGCTGCCAATGAAAGGCGTCGGCAGCGGCGCGGCCCTGATCGGCACGCCCACCGCGGTCGATGTCAGCGTGCCGGGCAAGCGCATCCGCCGAGGGCTGAAGTTGTTCGCCGTCGCGGGTGGCATCGCCAAGCTGGAGTTCTACAACGCCCTGCGCCTGTCGATCGAGATCGGACGGGACGGCCAGTCGATGTTTCCGGCGGGGTATGTCCACCTGCCGAAGATCGATGGCGAGTTCCTTCAGCAGTTGACGGCCGAACATCTGATCTCGCGCCGCGACCGCCACGGTTATCCGCAGCGGGTGTGGGAAAAGCGCCGCGACCGTAACGAGGCCTTGGACTGTTACGTCATGGCCCGCGCCGCAGCGATGCAGGCCGGCGTGGACCGTTTCGAAGAACGCCACTGGCGCGAGATGGAGCGAACGCTCGGCATCGCGCCGCCCACGGCGCCACCTAGTCCACCACCCGCGATTGATTCCCCTCAACAGGCCATCCCATCGGGTGGCCTTTCTGTTTCTGGCCCGCGCCGAGGGCGCCGGGTCATTTCGAGCCGTTTCATGCAATGACCGATCTTCCTTACACCCACAGGCAGCTCAAAGCCTTGCGCGATGCGCTGGCGCGCGGCGAACGCCGCGTCACCTTCGGCGATCGCCTAGTCGAGTACCGGTCCGTCGATGAACTGCTGGCCGCGATCCGCGAGGTCGAAGCCGCGCTCGCCGGCACCGAAGGCCACCCGCGCCGGATTCGTCGCTTGCTGACCACGACCGCCAAGGGCTTCTGACATGGGCTGGTGGTCCCGGCTGCGAGCGTCGATGTTCGGCGGATCGCCCGTGCACGAGGTCGCGGGGCAGGGTCGGCGGTCGACGGCTTGGCAGCCCAGCAATCCGGGCGCGGTCGCCGCGCTGCTGGCAACCGGCGATGCACTGCGGGTCCGGTCGCGCGACCTGGTACGACGCAATGCTTGGGCCAATGCTGCGATCGAGGCGTTCGTCGCTAATGCGGTCGGCACCGGCATCAAACCGCAGTCGTTGATCGCGGACACCACCCAGCGGGAAGCGCTCCAGGCGCTGTGGCGCGATTGGTGCGATGAGGCCGACGCCGCTGGTCTGACCGATCTGTACGGCCTGCAAGCTTTGGCCTGCCGCGCGCTGCTGGAAGGCGGCGAGTGCCTGATCCGGCTGCGGCCGCGCCGGCCCGAGGATGGCTTGGCGGTGCCGCTGCAACTGCAGGTGCTGGAACCCGAACACTTGCCGATCAGCCTTAACCGCGAGGAGCCGAACGGCAATCTGATCCGCGCCGGCATCGAGTTCGACCGGCTCGGTCGCCGGGTGGCGTACCACTTGTACTTATCGCATCCGCAGGACGGAGCGATGGCGCCGATGTCGCGCCACGGCGGTCTGGATACGTTCCGGGTGCCGGCGTCGGAAATCCTGCACATCTTCCGTCCGCTCCGACCGGGCCAGATTCGCGGCGAGCCGTGGCTGGCGCGCGCGCTGGTCAAGCTCAATGAGCTCGACCAGTACGACGACGCCGAGCTGGTCCGCAAGAAGACCGCGGCGATGTTCGCCGGCTTCATTACGCGCGACGGCCCGGACGATCCGCTGCCGGGCGACACGCAGCCCGACGAGCACGGCAATGCACCGCTCGGCCTGGAGCCGGGCAGTCTGCAAATCCTGGAGCCGGGAGAGAGCGTCGCTTTCGCTCAACCCGCCGACGTGGGCGCCAGTTACGAGGCGTTCCTACGCTCGCAGTTCCGCGCGGTCGCTGCGGCGATGGGCGTCACCTACGAGCAACTGACCGGCGATCTGACCGGCGTCAACTACTCGTCCATCCGCGCCGGTCTGCTGGAGTTTCGGCGCCGCTGCGAGCAGCTCCAGCACACGGTCCTGGTCTATCAGATGTGCCGGCCGATCTGGGCCGCGTTTGTAGACGCGGCGGTCCTGGCCGGCGCCATGGAACTGCCCGGCTACCGCCGCCGCAAGCGCCAGTACCGCGCCTGCAAGTGGGTGCCGCAGGGCTGGAACTGGGTCGATCCCGAGAAAGAGTTTAACGCCATGATCCTGGCGATCCGCGCCGGCCTGCTGTCGCGCGCGGAAGCGATCGCGAGTTCGGGCTACGACGCCGAGACCATCGATCGCGAAATTGCGGCCGACGCCGAGCGCGCCGACCGCCTGGGCTTGGTGTTCGACACCGACCCGCGCCGCGTCGCCCGCAACGGCGCCTTCCAATCCGTGCCGGCTGAGCCGGCGCCGACCGAACCCGAAACCATCAAATGACCGGACTGCCTTATCTGGCGGCGCGCGTGTTCAACACGCCGCTGCTGATCCAGCGCGCCAAGCTGGACGTAATCCTGAGTGTGCTCGAACCCAAGTTCGAGCTCCAAACGCTGCCGCCCCCTCAGATGACGCCGCCCGCAGTAGCGGCGCCGCGCTACGTGGACCATCGCGGCATTGCAGTCATCCCTATCCACGGCACATTGGTGCAGCGGACGGCCGGTCTTGAGGCCTTGTCGGGTCTGACCGGCTATCAAACGATCGCTCAGCAGTTCGACGCGGCGCTGGCTGACCCGGCTGTACGCGGAATCGTGCTCGACATCGATAGCCCCGGCGGTGAAGCCGCGGGCGTGTTCGATCTGGCCGACAAGATCCATGCGGCCCGGCAGGCGAAGCCAGTCTGGGCAGCGGCTAATGACGCTGCATTCTCAGCTGCCTATGCTCTGGCCAGCGCGGCTAGCCGAATCTTTGTCACGCGCACCGCGGGTGTTGGTTCCATCGGCGTGATCGCACTCCACGTCGACCAATCGCGGCGCGAGGCCAACGCCGGTCTGAGCTATACGCCGATCGTGGCCGGCGCGCGCAAGAACGACGGTAGCCCCCACCAGCCGCTGACGCCAGAAGCGCGCGCGGCGATCCAAACCGAGGTCGACCGCCTCTACGAACTGTTCGTCCTGACTGTCGCCGAGCAACGCGGGTCTGCCGCGGAGGCCATTCGCGCCACTGAGGCCGGACTTTTCTTCGGTCAGGACGCCCTCGACGCCGGCTTGGCCGATCGCATCGGCACGCTCGGCGACGCCGTGCAGCAACTGCACACCGAACTGGACGCCGTTGTGCGTCCCCTTTCCCTGGAGTCCCCCACGATGTCCACCCCCGAATCGACGCCACCGGCCGTCGACGTTGATGCCGTGCGCGCGCAGGCGCACGGCTATGCACTGGCGATTGCCGAGCTGTGCACGCTCGCTGGCCGTCCGGATCTGACCGCGGTGTTCCTGGGCGAAAGCCTGAGCACCGCAGACGTTCGCCGCAAGCTGCTCGAATTGCGTGCCGAATCGCCGGAGATCACCAGCCATCTGTCGCCCAACGCGGCGCCGACGGCTGCTCCGCATTCGCTGGACGACAACCCGCTGATCCACGCCGTCAAGGCGCGGGCCGCACGTGCGAAGAAGGAGCGCTGAGATGGGCATTACTGTCTATCCGCCGCAATCCGAGCCGAACAACTTGGGCGACCTGCTCAAGTTCGAAGCCGACAACCTGTACTCGCGAGATCGTGTGACCGTGGCGGCGCAGCAAGCGCTGCAGTTGGGCCACGTGGTCGGTCGAATCATCGCAACCGGTCAGGTGGCCGCACTCGACCCGACCGCGACTGATGGCCGCGAGCAGGCGGCAGGCGTGGTGATCGTTCCGATCATCACGGCCGATGCGCCGAGCCCGGATGGCGTGATCATCGCGCGCCACGCCACCGTCGCCGACCACGCCTTGGTCTGGCCGAAAGGCATCAATCCCGAACAGCGCACTGCCTGCATCCAGCAATTGCGGACGGTGGGCGTGCTCGTGCGTCAAGGAAACTGATCCATGTCGATGAATAATCCGTTCCACAATCCCGCGTTCTCGATGAGTTCGCTGACGGCGGCAATCAATATCCTGCCCAACCAGTACGGTCGGCTGGACGAACTCGGCTTGTTTCCGGTTCGGCCGGTGCGAACTCGGCAGGTAACGGTCGAGGAACGCAATGGCATCTTGGCGCTGCTTCCCACGCAACCGGTCGGTTCGCCGGGCACCGTTGGCAAGCGCGGTAAGCGCTCGCTCCGCGCTTTCAATGTTCCGCACATTCCGCACGAGGACGTCGTTCTGCCGGAAGAGGTGATCGGTGTGCGTTCCTTCAGCACCGAGTCCGAGCTCGAGACCATCGCCGGCGTCATGGCCGATCACTTGCAGACCATGCGCAACAAGCATGCGATTACCCTCGAGCACCTTCGGATGGGGGCGCTTAAGGGCGTGATCCTGGATGCCGATGGCAGCGAGTTGGCGAACCTGTTCGACATCTTCGACATTACGCCGAAGACTTTCGATTTCCAGCTGTCGAACAAGGAAACCGATGTTCGACAAAAGTGCATCGACCTGAAGCGCTATATGGGCAATGCCCTGAAGGGCGAGCGCATGAGTGGCGTCCACGTGCTGGTGTCGCCGGAGTTCTTCGATGCGTTGTCCGGGCACGATAAAGTCAAGGAGGCCTATCACCTCTGGCAAGAGGGCGCGGCCCTGCGCGACGACATGCGCTCGGATTTCCGTTTTGCCGGCGTCCGGTTCGAGGAGTACTCCGGAGAAGCGAGTGATGCGGACGGGAAGTCCCGACGCTTCATCGCTGCGGGCGAAGGCCACGCGTTCCCGTTGGGGACCCTCGATACCTTTGCGACCTACGTCGCGCCGGCCGACTTCAACGAGACGGTCAACACACTCGGTCAGATGCTTTACAGCAAGCAAGCGCCGCGTAAGTTCGACCGCGGAACCGACTTGCACACGCAGTCCAATCCCCTCCCGATGTGCCACCGGCCGGCGTTGCTGGTAAAGCTGAAGGCGTAAGTGAACGCCTTTGCAGTGGCCGATGACGTAATCTTTGAGGTGCTCGGCGTCGTCGCGCAGGTTCAGCGCCCATCTCACCCCTCGGTGCTGATCCCCCTTGTCGTGCGCGACGGCGTCGAGCGTCTGGGCGAGTTCCAGCAGGTCGTGGGGCGGGCGCGGCACGTCTCCGCCCGTAATCGTGACTGGCTGTTCCGCCGCGGCGACGACGTAACGCTCGATGGCCGGACCCAAGCCATCGAGGCGCTGGTCCGGGACGACGGCCTGGTCAATGAGGCCGTCCTGCATGGCTAACCCCGCCCAGAGCTGGGCTTTGTTGGAGCGGGTTGCCGAGCGAATGGCTGTCATCCGGACGGCAGCGGGTTATCGCACCGATATCGGCGGCTCGATCGCGCTGGAGCCTGCGCAGCATGCCGACGACGTGACTGGATTGACCCTGGCAGCTTTGGGGATTCAGCGCGACGCCAACAAGCCCCATGGGCGGTATCGGACGCTGCAAGCCCTGGCCGAAGCGACGGTGCCGGTGTCTATGAACGACGCCCATGCGCAATCCCACGCCATTGCCGCCGACATCGAGGATGCGCTCGATGACTGGATTCCGCTGCCGCAGGCCCTGCCGGTGCAGGTCGAGGACATCGTGTTCCTGGACCGACCGGAAGGGCTGCCGGTCGTAGTGGTCCAAGTGGCGCTGGCCTTTCGGTACCGCCGCTGATGGAACTATTCATCGACGCCAACGCTGTGTTGGATGCGGCTCAGCGCGTCAGTCAGCTTCCGGCAAAGGTCGCCCTGGCCCAGCGCCGCGCGTTGGGCACGCTGCGCCGTCGCTGGCCGGTGATCGCGCGCCGCGACATTCAAACCGAGTACGCGCTGTCGGCGCAGCGCATCCGTGCCGGCCTCAGCGTCCGCACGACCCGCGAGGGCGTCGAGCTGATGGGTGTGGCGCGCGGCGTGGGTCTGCGTAACTTCGGAACGCGCAAGACCCCGATGGGCCTGAGCTACAGCGCGGTGCGCGGTAAGCGCGGCTTTCGCCGCAGCGGCTTCCAGAACTGCTACCGCGGCGCCGAGATCGCGTTTGTTCGAACCCCGACCGCCGGGGATAAGCGCGTGCCACGCACCCCGGTTGTCCGGCTGTACGGCCCATCGCTGGCACAAATGCTGCGCAAGGGCGGCCGCCCGGAGCGCATGGCCCAAGCAGGCCTGGACGTCATCACCGCCGACATCGACCGCCTGCTGCTGCGCTCGCTGCGCCGCTAAGCGGCCGCTACACCTATATATAGGAGCAACGCGACCGATGGCCGCGCAAGACCTCTTTTCGTTCCAGGGCAAGGTCTACCTCGCCCAACGCCTGTCCAGCGGCCGGCCCGGCCCGCTGCGCTGGGTCGGCAATGCGCCCCAACTCCAGCTCGCGCTGGAAGTCCAAAATTCGGACAAAACCGAGTCGTTCAGCGGCAACCGCCTGCTGTACGGCCGCCTGATCCAGAGCAAGACCGCCAATCTCAACCTGACCCTGGATGAGGCCACGCCGGAGAACCTCGCCGAGGGCTTGTACTCCTTGCCGGCGACCCTGCCGGCCGGCGCGGTGAGCAACGAGCTGCTGCCGGTCGGCCTGAAGGCCGGCGAGATGGTGGCGCTGGACCGCGGTTGGATCAGTGAAGTGTCCCTGACCGACAGCGCCAACCCGTCGGTCACGGTGCCGGCGCCCAAATGGTGGACCGAATCGGCTTCGGCGGGCCTTCTCGGCCTGCGCAAGGTCGAAGGCTTCACCCAGCCGTTCAAGGCGACTTACCAGCACGGCGAGACCGTGAACATCGCCCTGTTCAACACCCCGCCGCAGGAGCGGATGCTGTTTCTCGACGGCATCAACACCGTGAACGGCCGCCGCGCCCGCGTGACGCTCTACCGTGTTGCGTTCAATCCGATCGAGCAGCTGGACCTGATCTCGGAAGAGTGGGGCAGCCTGCAATTGTCGGGCGCGACCTTGTTCGATGAATCCCGCTCGCTGGACCCGGATCTAGGTGGCTTCGGCCGAATCGAAATGGTGCGGTCGTAATGGCGCGGCGCGTCAAACGACCCCAGTCCCCAGCGGACGAACTGGCGATCTTGCAGCCGACGCGGAGCTTGCCGCTTGGCGATCGCGCGGTCACCGTCCGCGAGCTTGGCTTCTTCGAAAGCCTGCGCTTGAACGAATCCATCGCCGCCTTGGTGGGCGACTTGGTGCGGCTGACCGACGACGGCAACGTGGACCTGGGCCGGCTGCACCGGGTCTGCGCGCTGCACCCTGATGCGACGGTGGAACTGCTCGCCCAGGCCAGCGATCAGTCGGTGGAGTGGGTGCATTCGCTCAGCGCCGCGCACGGCGATCTGTTGCTGCTGACGTTCTGGGCGGTCAACGCCGATTTTTTTCTGCAACGGCTCCTGAGCGCGCTGGAGCTGCAACGGCAAGCGCCAGCGGAAGCGACTGGCCCAGCGTCCTCGCCACCCTGATCGATCACGGCCACGACTGGCCGTGGATCGAGCGCGCTACCGCCCGCCAGCTGACGCTGTTTTACCGCGCGGCCATCCATCGCGAGCGCGCGCTGCGCGCCGAGCGCGTGGAAGACATCAATGCGGGCTTCGCCGGTGGGCGCGATGTGGCCGCCTTCGTTCAAAAACTACGGAACCCCTTATGAAGTTGATCGATAACTGGCGCCAAGCCTGGCGCTACTTGAGCGTGCAAGCGATGGCACTTGCGATTGCTCTACAAGGCGTGTGGATCAATCTGCCCGACGATCTGCGCGCGCACATTCCCGACAAGATCGCATTGAGCGTCACCGCCGGCATTCTCGTTCTGGGCCTGATCGGCCGTCTGTTCCAACAGCGAGGGGCCGATGGCGAAACTCTCCGCTGAGCAGGCCGGCGGCCAGAACGTCGTCGCATTCCTGGACATGATCGCTCACGCGGAAGGCGTGGAGCGCTTCAGCGAGCACAGCGGCTACGACGTGCTGGTCGGCGGTGGTCGATTCACCAGCTACACCGAGCATCCGCGCAAGATGGTGTGGCTGCCGAAGTACCGCATCCATTCCACCGCCGCGGGTCGATACCAATTCCTGTGGAAGACCTGGAACAGCCTGCGCGAGCGCTTGAAGTTGCTAGACTTCGGGCCGATCTCGCAGGATCGGGCTGCGATTGAGCTACTGCGCGAGAATGGCTCGCTGGCGGACATCCAAAAGGGGTGGATCGCTTCGGCGATCCGAAAATCGCGGAAGACCTGGGCATCGCAGCCGAGTGCTGGCTATGGACAGCGCGAATTGTCGCTGGAAGCCCTGCTCGTCGTTTATCAGAAGGCCGGTGGGTCGATCGCTTGATCACGTCGGTTTCTGAGATGAACGATCTATAGCGACATCCACCAGTTGCGCCGTCCATTCTTCGGCAAAGTGCTCACATCGTTCACGCACCAACTCACTTGTGCGACTAGTGCTCGGCAGCGCCGACTTGCATTCGACACAGTCCGCCAATACTGAGCGCCACGTCTCCAGTAATTGGTTGGGGTACGGGTGCGTTTTGACCAAACTGAGCAGCATCAAATGCTGGACGGCAATCTGTGCCTGAAGTGAGGAGACTGCCTCTTCGGTGTTGCGGTCCATAGTGACCCCGCCAAAGAAAAAGCGGCCCGCGCAAGCGGGCCGCTGGAAGGTTACGAGTTGTGCACCAAGCCCACCGGAATGCGGCGTGGCGTCGTTTCGGGACGCTTGGGGATCACGATCTCCAGTACGCCGTTGCTGCCGGACGCGGAAACCTTGTCAGCATCGGCGCTGTCGGGCAGGGCGAAGCGCCGATGGAAGGAGCCATGGAGCCGCTCCGTTCGGGCGAAGGTCTGCGAGTCGGTCTGTCGGTCGAGTCGGCGTTCACCGCGGATGGTCAGGATGCCCTTCTCCATTTGGACGTCGATGTCTTTGGGATCGACCCCGGGAAGGTCGGCGAGGATGACGAACTTGTCGTTCGTTTCCACGATATCTACGAGCGGCACCCACTGGCTCGTGACGACGGATGATTCGTCCGTCGTGCTGGTGCGCAGGAACACGTCGTTGAACAGCTGATCCATGAAGTGACGCACCGGATCATTGTTCTTGGTCGTGTTCTGCGTCGGCCATTGGGGATTGCGAACCATAGCGTTCATGGCAAGGTCTCCATTGGTCAGTTGAGCGGTCTATCCGCCCGAGCCTTCGGTAGGGGCTGAAGACGCGGTTTCAAGCCCTCCACGGTGCAGCTTCGCTCTCGTTTAGTATCCATTTAGGTTGAGGGTTGGCCAGGGCTGACCGTTCTGCCCTATGGGGCGTCTTCGTGCAGCATGTGACGGTCCGCACATCTTGCGAATAACTTTCCTTAACTAAGGCGCCCAGAAGAGCCACGCGCCCATCGCTGCGAATGCAGCGGTGCGAAGCGTCGTGCCTGTTCGTTTCATTGCATGGCCAACCGCGACACCACGATCACGCTGTTGATCAAGGCGAATGCCGCACAACTCAATCAGGCGCTGGAGCAGGCCGGTGTGCGTGCGCGGGTGTTCGGCAACGAATCCGAGAACGCGAGCCGGCGCGCGCGCAAGGGCTTCGACCAGTCCCGGTCCAGTGTCGAAGCCGTCGGTCACCAACTTGGTCAGGCCAGGACGCAGTTGCTGGCGTTCGTCGGACTGCAAAGCGCGGGCTCGGCCATCGTCGGGCTCGCACGGACGGCGGACAGCTACGCCAACCTGACGGCGAAGATCAAACTCGCCACGACGTCGCAGGGCAGCTTCAATCAAGCCGAAGCGGCGATCTTCGCGATCTCCCAGCGCACGTCCACGTCGCTTGACGCCACTGCGACCTTGTTCGGCCGCCTCAGCAGTGCGCTGAAGGATCAAGGCGGATCGCAGCACGAAGTGTTGGATCTGACCGAGACGATCAACAAAGCACTGGCCGTATCCGGCGCCACCGGCGCGGAAGCGGCGTCCACGATCCTGCAACTGAGTCAGGCGTTCGCTTCGGGGACGCTGCGCGGCGACGAGTTCAACTCGGTCAACGATGCCGCGCCGCGGCTGATGAAGGCGCTGGCCGCCAGCATGGGCGTGCCCATCGGTGAACTGCGCAAGCTGGCGGAAGCCGGCAAGCTCACCAGCGAGCAGCTGCGTGTCGCGTTCTCCGGCGACCAGGCCAAGAAGATCGCGGCCGAGTTTGCGCAGCTGCCGCTGACCATCGAGCGCAGCCTGACCCAGCTCGACAATGCGTTTACCCGGTTCATCGGTCAGCAGGACAAGGCTAGCGGCACTTCGGCGGCGATCGCGCAGACGATCCAGGGCGTGTCGCAGAACTTCACCGGCCTGGCCGACGTGGTGGGCGTGGTGGTCGTCGCTGCCCTGGGCCGACTGATCGCGAATCTGGCCACCGCGGGCGCGGCCAAGATTCAGGGCATGCGCGAGACCCGCCGCTTGGCGGTGGAGGAACTGGCGCAGGCCCGGGCCGCGGAATCGGCGGCGCAAGCCGAAATGGCTCGCGCCCGCGCGCTTACACTGGCCGGCGGCAGCACCACCCGGGCTACGGCCGCCGAAGCCGCCCTGGCGTCCGCCCAGGCCCGCACCGTCGCAGCCACGCAGGCCGCTACTGCCGCCGTAGGCGCCAAAGCCGTCGCCGTCCGTGCGCTCTCGTCGGTGCTGACGCTGATGGGCGGCCCGCTGGGCTTGGCGATTACCGGTGTTACGTTGCTGGCGAGCACCTTCGCTACGGCCAGCGCGAACGCGCGCGCAGCCAAGGCCGAGTTCGAAAGTACGATCCAAGCCGCGAAGCGATTTCGAGAGCAGCAGGACATCGACACCGGCGTCGATGTCGGTAAGCGGCTTATCGCACAACGCGAGCAGTTGCAGAATGAACTGGAGAACCTTCAAGTCCTCAAGCAACCGTTGGGACCGTTCTACGGCGGCATTCAGGACCAAGGGCAAAGCGGCTATCGCTGGTTGTGGGGCGAGGACGTTGATGCAGAGATCAAGCGCGTCCAGACGCAGCTGAAGACGACGAATGCGGCATTCGATCAGGTCAAAGGCTCGCTGGCGGATTTGCGCAAAGCCCAGGCTACCGGTGGTCGCACACAGTTGCAGACGGCCAAGGATGCGGCTGATTTCACCAAGGCGCTGACCGATCAGAACGAGAAGCTCAAGATTGAGCGGATCGAGCGCGAGAAGGGACTGCGTGCAGCGCTGGAGTATCAGGCGGTGAAGGCAGCAGGCGTCAAGGACGCGACGCAGCTGGCCGAAGCGACGCGCAAGGTCATCGATGAGCAGGTCCGAGAGCGCGACACAGCCAAGGCCGCGACCGATGCCGGTCGTGCGCAGACCAAGGCGCGGGGCGAAGCTGAGCGACAACGCAAAGCGGACGCGCGTGAAGCCGAGCGTGTAAGGAAGGAGCAAGAAAAGGCGGCGAAGAAGGAAGGCAAAACATCCGACGAACTGGACCGGACGGTCGGCACGGCCGAGGTCGCGTTGTTGCGCAACCGTGGCGACAGCGGCGCCGCCCGGTGGCGCGAGCTGCTTCTGGAGCACTGGGAGGCTCTGGCCGAGTTGCTGGAACGCGGGCGCACCTCGGATTGGTTGAAGCTCAATATGAGCATCGACACCGAGGTGGCGCAGGCGCAGTTGGACGATCTGCAAGCCAAGGTTGACCGCGTCTTCGGCCAGCAATCGCGCGACGAGCAATCGATCCAGACTCGGCAGCAAGCCGGTCTGCTGACCGAGATCGGCGCGCGTCGCGAACTGATCGATCTGCACGCACGCACCGCGGCCGAGGTCGACCAACTGCTACCGAAGATGGATCAGCTCGCCGCAAAAACGGGTTCTCCGCAGTCCATCGAGCGGGTCAAGGATTTGACCGCGCAGGTGGCGGCGTTGAAAGTTCAGTCGAACGAGCTGGTCGTCACGCTGACCAATGGGTTCGAAAGCGGCCTGAGCAATGCGCTGGAGGGACTGGCGACGGGCACGCTGACGCTGCGCCAAGCCTTAACCGGCTTGGTGCAGGACATCGCACGCTCGATGGCTCAACTGGCAGCTCAACAGCTGGCGGCGATGGCGACCGCCAAGCTGACGTCGGTCATTGGCAGGATCGCGGGCGGCGGTAAGGAGCCGGACATCACGCAACCTGATCCCGTTCAAGCCGCGCAGGCCGGTGTCGCCTACGCCACGCCGATCACCGGCGCGTCGGTGGCGCTAGGCGTGGCGGGCGGGGTCGTGCTGAAAGCCGCCTCCTCGATGCAGAAAGCGGCAGCGACTCTGCTGCTGGCCAATGCATCGAAGTCGGCCGGTGGATTCTTTGCTGGTGGCGGATTTACCGGCATCGGTCCCAAATACGCACCAGCCGGTGTCGTGCATCGCGGCGAGTTTGTGCATCGCCGTGAAGTGGTGCGGCAGCCGGGCGCGCGTTCGTTCCTTGAACGTTTCAACCGCGTCGGCATGGCGGCGATCGATGGCTTGCGCGGATATGCGATCGGCGGATTCGTCAGTCCCGCTCCGCGCGCGCCCTCAACGCCTAATCGCCCGGTTGGCGAACCGTCCGGTCGGGCTGTGCCATCGGATCGAGGCCCAGGTCAGATTACGAACGTGCTGTACCTGGACCCGCGTGAGATCGTGAATGTAATGAGTACGCAGGCCGGCCGGCAGGTGATCTTGTCCACGATTCGGGCCAATGCGCCTACCGTTCGCCAAGACTTGGGCTAGCCGTCGCAACGCATGAGATCGTGGGCAGCAATACTTGGCCCGGCGGTTTTGATCCCCCCTGTTCTCAACCGCCTCAACGCGCCCGGCTCCCCCGCCGGGCGCGTTTTTTTTGCCTATGACTATCCGAACCGGCGTTGCCGCCGATTACTACGACTTCCTGAACCAGATGGAGAACGCCCTGTGCAGTGAGGGACATGCATGGGGATTGCTGTATGCGGGTGCCGGCAACGGGACGTTAACCGGGACGGACGGCGCGATCGGTGGTTACCGCGGCGGCTCGGTGTCCACCGCCGAAGCGTTCACGATTACCGCGTTAGACGCCGCTCGCTTCCAAGTTTCCGGCGCAACGGCGGGTGATATCGGCATCGCTGCTGTCGGCCAGCCATTTGAGCATGATCGTCTGCGGTTCCGGATCAACGCCGGTAGTATCGCGTTCGTAGCCGGTGATCGGTTTACGTTGAACACCACCCCGCCGTGGACGATGGTGCGGCGACACGGTGTGCGTAGTGGTGCGTTCCGTACCGGCAACTTTGCCAACTTGGCGGCGCTGTTCGACAACAGCCCCGATACCTGGGCCACTCGCGCGGTCGCGGATCTTCCCGCGCTGGCAGCTGCCGAGATGATCGGGCCGGTGTCGGTGCGCGCCGTGACGCTCGGCATCGGCGACACCGACGCGCGCGGCCCGGCTGCCTTTGAATTGCAGCGATCCGACAACGGTGCTGCGTGGACGAGCGTGCAGGCGTGGTCGGGCCAGACGTGGCCCACTGCGCGTGCGCGGCGCACCTTCGTGGTCACTGCCGCCTCGCCGGCCGCACGGCACTGGCGCGTGGTCATCACGGCGACGGCCGGCGCCGGCCCGCTGGAAGTCAATGATCTGTCGTTCCATACCGATCTTAACGCGGACTACGAGCTGGAAGATCGCGCGCAGTGGATCGTCAGGGCGCCGGGCCTGGACGGCACGAAGTCGATCTTCATCGGTGCGGAGTTGTACGAAGACGCCGCGCGCGCGGCGTTCAACCTCAATTGGTACGGCTTTCGTAGCCACAACCCCTTGCTGGGTCTGCGCTCGCAGGTCAACAACAGCGGTCTGCGCAACCTGCCGCTGCGCAACGGCGCATTTGCCTACTGGCTGGCGATCAACGGACAGCGGATGGTGGTCGTGGCACGCATCGGCACGGTGTATGTCAGCGCCTACTTGGGTTATGCGACCGCTTACGAGCCGCCGTCGATCCACGAATACCCGCTGGTAATTGGCGCCTGCGGATCGAGCGAAGCCGGCACGCCGGACATGACCGATGCGAACTTTCGCGGATTCTTCGATCCCGGGCGGTATGGATTGGTCGCCAACTACCCCGACAATGTCTGGCGGGCGCACAGCAACCGCTACGCCTCCGGAAGCAATGACTACGGCGACAGCGACACCGGCGGGAAGGTCTATCCCAGCGCGATGTCCACTGGCGGTGATCGATCGTACCTGCGCGACAACCTCGATGAATCCTCGCCACTGTTTCCGCTGATTCTGGGCAACACAGCTCCCCGTCATCCCTGGGGCGAGTTCGACGGCTGTGCCTGGACGACGGGATTTTCGACCGCATCGGAATCGCGGATCGAGAAGGACGGAGCGACCTGGTTGGCCTTCCAGAACACCTTCCGCATTTCGGCGGACAACTTCTTCGCCGTGAGGATGGACTAATGGCCTACGCCACCTCCGCAGCCAACGATCCGAATGAACTGCTCGATAAGCTGCGTCTGTTCGCGCAAGGCGCTGGCTGGACGATCGATGGCTTCCGCGACCGTGCCTCCAATGCCGGCAAAGCGCTGAGCCTGCATGTCGGCGATCTCTATGCCACCGTTGTATCTCAGTTGGTCGGTGGGGACGGGAACAGTCCGCCGCCGTTCCTGGGCGCGTTCGGTCATACCGGTTATGCGGCGAACGCCAGCCCGGATGTGCAGGCCGACGCGAGCGCGGTGTGCTGGGCCAATTATGTGCAAGGTCCGTACAGCGCCGTGTATTTCTTCGGGCGCACATCGCCGCACCCCTACTTGCACATCGTGCTGGAAACGCAGGCCGGCACGTTCAAGCACTTCGGCACCGGTCGTCTGGTGACGGCCGGTGTGGTCACCACAGGCCAGTACGTTTATGGCAACCAGTGGTACTACGCCAACAATCAGATCAACAGCGCTGACTCGCCGTACCACAGCGTCGCATTCGATGACAGCTACTACAACTACACCGCGCCGAGCACGCGCATTCGTGCCGACTACGAAGGTATCGCACCGCGTTGGCATGCGGCCAGCGGCGAAGGCAGTGACCCACGGCGGCTGTTGGTGGGCTGGCGTGGCAAGGCGGCCCCGATCAATCTGTTGAAGGACGTGGGGCACAGCATGCTCACCGGGCGCGCGCCGGGACAGCCGCTATGGTGCGCCATCCCACGCGGCGCCGGGCTGTTCTCGAACATCGGCCATCCCGCCGACCTTCGCTACATCCGACTGGACAGCTACGCCCCCGCTGAGGAGCTGCCGCTCGGCGGCGATCGCTGGAAGGTGTTCCCGGTCCATCGCAAGAACGGTTCGCCCGGCACGCCCAACAGCGGTGTCCACGGCTACGCCTACCGCATCACCGAGTAAATCCATACCACCATGCTCTGGCCCGCCCTCTGGCCGCTGACCTTTAGCAGTCAGGGCGACTACTTCAAATCGCCGCCGGTTTGGGACGGCCGGGCGTCGGCCGCTTTGGGCACTCTGCCCGACGCAGGCACACGATCGTACGAGGTGCCCAGCCACGTGGCGGATCGGCGGGTCGGTGCGCCGCAGGCCATGTCCGGCGACGATTTCTTCGATCGCATCCACGTCGAGCCGCGGGTGCTGAACCTCGGCAACGTCAGCAGTGTCCAGCAGCGGGCGATCCGGGTCTGGAATGCCTACCGCGCCCGCGCGCTAACCTTGACGGCCGCCGCCCTGACCGGCGGCGAGGGTATCGTGCTGACGGCGCCGGGCGTACCGCCGCTGCCGTTCGCGCCGATGTCCGAGCGCACCTGGCAGGTCGCGGTCGGCACGGATGGACCGCCGGTCATTGCCGCGACGCTGGCCTTCCAGTTCGACGGTTTCGGGCAGATCCCGGTGGTGATCACCGGCCAGCGCATCGTGGCCTGGGCGTTCGTGCCGGATTGGTCCCGCGGCGTGCTGGAACGACTGGCCTGGAAAACCGACATCCTGACCAGCCCGCTCGCCTCCGAGCAACGGCGCGGCCTGCGGTCGGCGCCACGTCGCTCGTTCGACGCCACGATGATCGTCGACGGCCGCGAGCGGGTGCTGCTGGACTTGGCCGTGTTTGGCTGGGGTGGACGGACCTGGGCACTGCCCATCTGGCCTGATGGGCAATGGCTGGCTCAGGACCATGCGCTCGGCGTGCGGGTGATCGCATGCAATCCGGCGCTGCGCGACTTCCGCGTGGGTGGTCTGGTGCAGCTGCGTGGTCGAACCGCCTTCGATGTAGAGGTGGCCGAGGTTGAGATGATCGGCGCCGCCACGATCACGCTGCGTCACCCGACCACGCGCGCCTGGCCGCGAGGCAGCCGGCTCTACCCGGTGCGGACGGCACGGCTCACCGAGCCACCGAAGATTACCCGACTGAGCGACCGGGCGGCCTCGGTCAGCGTGCGTTTCGACGTGGTCGAAGCCTGCGACTGGCCGGCGATCACCGACGCACCGACGTACCGCGGCTCTCCGGTACTCGCGCAGCGACCGGATGAATCGGAAACCCTCAGCGACGGCTGGCAGCGCGCGCTGTTGACCTTGGACAACGATTTCGGCCGGCCGTCTCTGCTCGATCCAGCCGATTGGGCCGCCACCGTCCAAACGCACCGCTGGCGCATGCACGGCCGGGCCGAACGCGCGGCCATGCGGTCGTGGCTGTACACCCTGCGGGGCCGACAGCGCGCCGTGTGGCGGCCTACGCACGCCGACGACCTGACTTTGCAGGCGACCGTCGCCGGCACCGCGACGGCCCTGGACGTGGCCCACGTCGGCTTGGCGCGGTTCGCCGGGCTGCGGGCCGGTAGGCGCGACCTGCGCATCGAACTGCGAGGCGGTGTCGCTTTGCACCGCCGGATCACCGCAGCCGTGGCCCTGGACGACGACATCGAGCGCCTGACGCTGGATGCCCCCCTCGGCGTCGATGTGCGGCCCCGCGATGTGCGGCGCATCTGCTTCATGGCCTTGAGCCGCGGCGACAGCGACGAAGCCGAAATCGAACACCACACCGACAGCGAGGGCAGCGCCGACGCGTCCATCGTCCTGCGCGCCGTGCGCGACCCCGACAACGAAGTTCCGATACCGGTATGAGTTTCGATCAACTGGAACGTTCGACCGCGGCGGGCAATCCGCAGCGGCTGTACGAGTTCGTGCGCGGCACGCAGCGCTACCGATACACCGGCGGCGACCGCGACCGGGTACTGGACACGCAGGTCTACCGCGCGATCGCGGCCTCCGACGACGGCATCCGCCAATCCGGTCACGTCGCCAGCGACATGCTCACTATCGACGTCCCTGGCGATCTGGATTTGGTACGGCTGTACCGCGGCCTGCCGCCGTCCAGCGAGATCGGCGTGGTCATCCGCGATCTGCATGACGGCGACGACGATGCCCGGGTGTCGTGGATGGGGCGCATCGCCGGCATCAACCGCGCCGCGCCCGAGCGCGCCGAGATCCGATGCCAGACGCTCGATGCTGCCATGTCCCAGCCCGGGCTGCGCCTGGCCTGGACGCGCGGGTGTCCGCACACGCTGTACGACCGCAATTGTCAGGTGAACCCCGAAGCGCATCGCGTGCCGGTGCTGCTGACGACCGTCGCCGGCAGCGTGGTCACCGTGGGCGAGTTCGGCCAATACCCGGACGGCTGGTTTGCCGGCGGGTTCATCGCTTGGGACTTGGGCGAAGCCGGTATGGAGCGGCGCGGTATCCGCACGCACCAGGGCGAACGGCTGACCTTGCTCGGCGCGGGCGATGGCCTGCGTGTCGGCCAGGCAGTGGTCGCTTATCCCGGCTGCGGGCGAACGATCGCGATCTGCAACACCAAATTCAAGAACGCCCCGAACTACGGCGGCGTTCCCGGGCTGCCCGGCAAATCGCCGTTCGACGGCACCCCCATCTTCTGATTCGGATTCCCTCATGAACCTTTGGGTCCAGCTCGCGATGATGGTCGTGAGCTACTTCTTGTCGGTGGCCGCACGGCCGAAACCGCCCCAGCCCAAGCCGGCCGCGTTCGGCGACTTCCAGTTCCCGCAAAGCACCGAGGGCACCCCGCAAGCGGTGGTGTTCGGCGACGTGTGGACGGGCGACTGGATGGTGCTGGGCGTCGGCCAGTACCGCACCGTGCCCATCAAGCAAAAGGGCGGCAAGAAGTGATCGTGACCTTGGATCACGTGCGCCGAACGCCGGGCTTCGGGGTGCGCGAAGGCTTCTGCGCGCAGGGTGGCCGACGGTGGTTCGCTTACTACGGCCTGGACTGGGGCGCGTTCGTCCGCGACGGCATCGAAGCTGAGGTTCTGGAAGCCACCGGCGACGCCTTGGGCGCGCGCGTGGTCGCGTTCGCGCGAGCGGAGGCGGCGGGTGGGCAGCCGTAAGAAGCAGACGGTCGGACACCGCTACCTGTTCGGCCTGCACATGGGACTGTCGCGCGGCCCGTTGGACGAGATTGTAGAAATTCGCGTCGGTGATCGCGAAGTCTGGAAAGGCTCGATCACCAAGTCCGGGCGCATCTTCATCAACAAGCCGGACCTGTTTGGCGGCGACAAAGGCGAGGGCGGAATCAAGGGCACGCTTGACGTACTGATGGGTGAGCTCTCCCAGGCGGTGCTGCCTGCACTGGCGGCGCTACACGGCGCGATCGGTCCGGCGTTCCGGGGCGTGACCACGCAGTACTTCGACGGCCAGATCGCGGCGAACAACCCGTACCCCAAGCCGTGGAAGGAACGCGTGCGGCGCGCGCTGGCGGGTTGGGACGGTGCGGTCTGGTATCCCGAGAAGGCGGTCGTGTGGCTGGCGAACGGCGCAGTGCGTGCGATGAACCCGGCCCACATACTGGTCGAGTGCCTGACCAACCGTGATTGGGGGCGTGGCCTGAACCGCGGGCTGTTGGATGACGCCAGCTACCGCCGCGCTGCGGATGCGCTGCATGCCGAAGGTTTCGGTCTGTGCCTGCGCTGGAATCGCCAGTCCTCGATCGCCGACTTCATGCAGGTGGTTATCGACCATATCGGCGGATCGCAGTACGTCGACCGATCTACCGGCCGGGTAACGCTCAAGCTGATCCGCGACGACTACCGAATCGAAGACCTGCCGCTATTCGACTACGACAGCGGCCTGTTGAGCATCGAAGAAGATGAGGTCGCTGCGCCCGACGGCGCGGTCAATCAGGTCATCGTGACTTGGTACGACCCGACCACCGACGAAGAGCGGCAGATCCGGGTGCAGGATCTTGCCGGCATTCAAGCGACCGGCGGCGTCGCGTCCAGCACCGTCGACTACAAGGGGCTGCCCACCGCCGATCTGGCGGCACGGGTCGGCATGCGAGACCTGACCATCGCTTGCTCCGGTTTGAAGAAGCTGAAGCTGCGCTTTGATCGCCGCGGTGGCACCTTGGCGCCGGGCAGCGTGTTCTGCATCCGCGATACGCTGCGCGGGATCGAGAGGCTCGTTCTGCGTACCGGCAGCTTTGATGACGGCAGGCTGGCCGATGGCACGATCACGGTCGCTGCCGTGCAGGATGTGTTCGGTCTGCCGGCGACGGTGTACTTGGAGCCGCAACACCCGGTTTGGACGCCACCGGATCGCAATCCGCAGCCGTCGCCTAACCGGCGCTTGATCGAGGCCAGTTACCGCGACCTAGCTACTACGTTGAATGCCGCCACGCTGACGGCGTTGCCGGCAGACGCGGGCGCAGTGGCCAGTGTGGTGGATCAGCCGGCCGGCCTGGCTTTGAACTATGTCCTGACCACGCGCATCGGCAACGGCGAGTACGGCGAGGTGGCGATTGGGGATTGGTGTCCGACCGCGACGATTGTCGATGTAATGTCTGCAACGACCCTAGCGGTGCAGATGACGGCCGGCCAGCGGCTGGACCAAGTGGCAGCGGGTACGGCGGCGCTGATCGAGGAGGAGGTTGTGCGCGTCGTTGCGATAGATGCCCAGGCGCAGACCGTCACGCTGGCGCGTGGCTGCGTGGATACCGTGCCGGCGCCGCACGCGGCGGGAGCGCGCATCTGGTTCTACGACGATTACGCCGCGGCCGACCCGAGCGACTACAGCCTGGGCGAGACGGTTCAGGCCAAGCTGCTGACCCGCACCTCCAGCGCGCAGCTTGATCCTTCGCTGGCGCCGATCGATTCAATCAAGCTGGCCCAGCGACAAGCGCGACCCTATGCGCCGGGCGACCTGAAGCTGGGCGGCCGGCGCTACCCGGCAGCGGTCGAAGGCGACCTAGTCGTCGCCTGGGCGCATCGTGATCGCAAGCTGCAAGCCGACCAGCTGGTCGACCACGGCGAGGGATCGATCGGTCCCGAGCCAGGCACAGCGTATGTGCTGCGGCTGCTTGATGCGATTGCCGGCACGGCGCTGGACAGCCCGGCCGCCATCGCGGGCACGAACTACACCTCGCCACTCAAGGGCGTGCATCGAGTGCGCTGCGAGTTGGAATCGACCCGCGATGGTCTGACGAGCTGGCAGAAAGCTAGCCACACCTTCGATTTTAAGAACGGACTGCTGCAGACGGAGACCAGCGATGGGCTGGTGACTGAGGACAATGACTATATGGTGATCGAATGACATGGCGAATCTAAAGATCACGCAGCTGCCGGCGGCCACTGCGTTGACCGGTGATGAAATCGTACCTGTCGTGCAAGCCGGACAGACGCGACGAGCCACTGCTGCTGCGGTGGCCGGACTGCATAGAGGTATCTGGCAGGCGCCCGCCTTCAATGCGCCTTGGAGCAACTATGGCAGCGGATACACCCTTGCTGGCTTTCGTCGGAATGGCGATCGGGTGGAGCTGCGCGGACTGATCAAGGGTGGTGGTGGCGGCACGGTGGCATTCGTATTGCCGATTGGATTTCGGCCCACGACCCAGCACCTTTTTTCGGTTGTTTGCGACACACTCAGCGCCACCAGGGTAGACGTTAAAGTCAATGGTGATGTGCAGGTCACGCTGCCATCTAGTGGGGTGGTTGGATTCTTGTCGCTGGATGGACTTTCATTCTCTATGGAATAAATCCTCGATGCTCCGTTTGGCTCATGCAACAAGGCAGTCAATCGGTGCCGTCGCTTGAGGGTCACGAAGGTGGTGGCTGACCTTTCGCGCTTGATGACGCAGGCCGGATCGCTCGGCCCTGCGGAAGCTCAGCACTCCGTCAGAGCGCTGGGTTGCAATTATTGTTCGAAGCTGCTTCGTGGCTAAACATGTGCTGGGATGCTCTGGGAACGTCGTCGATCACGCAGATCTCCAGAGCACAGAAGGCTCGATGTGGATCAGGAATAGATTGATCGAAAGTAGCAGAACCCAACTATGTCCATCTCGTTTGCGCAGACATTGTTGCAGCTTGGGCTACAGGCCGTTTCGGACCCACCAATAGGCAGCGCCCACGAGTGAACTGCCGAGTAAAGTCCAGCCCAAACCCAACTTAAACCGTAGCATCGCGACCATGGTTGCTGCGGCAAGTATCGCCGCGCCGGGTTCGATTGAGCCCCATACGGGCAGTTCCAACAAGAATGGTCCGAATGGATGCTGCACCAAATCCTTGAACGCCGTGTGTAGGGTGAACCAGACCGCGAGATTGAGCACTACACCAACCACCGCTGCGGTGACCGCTGAGAGCGCCGCGTGTAAGCTTCGATTTCGGCGGAGCGCTTCGATATAGGGGGCGCCGACAAAAATGAAGAGGAAGCTGGGTACGAACGTTACCCATGTAGTCATTGCGGCGCCCAGCAGCGCGGCTACTAGCGGGTCTAGTGTCCCAGGATGGCGATACGCAGCAACGAAGCCGACAAACTGCAAGACCATGATCAAAGGGCCGGGCGTAGTCTCGGCGAGTGCCAGGCCATCGATCATCTCGCCGGGCCGTAGCCACCCGAAATCTCCAACCGCGCGTTGTGCCACGTACGCCAGTACAGCGTAGGCACCACCAAACGTCACCACGGCGGTCTGGCTGAAGAACATGCCTTCTTTCGCCACAACATGCTCGGTTCCAAGCCACCATATCGCCAGTGTTATGGGTGTGAACCAGGCCATGACGCATATCAGCGTAGCCAACACGCTTCGCCTCAACGATGGCTGGATATGCGTTGCATCCCTGTTGGCCAACTGGCGATCCACGACATACCGCATATCGCTTTCTTCTGTGGTGGTCTGCGCGGCGGGAAGCCATTCCGGAAACCATTTTCCGACCAACAATCCGGTGAGGGCAGCACCTACAACGATCCAGGGGAATGGAACATGCAGCGCGTAAATGATGACGAACGCGAACGCGGCGACAACGATGAGAAAGCGTGTCTTCAATGCGCGCTTGCCGATTCGCAGCACGGCCTCAACCACCACAGCTAGAATCGCTGCTTTTAAGCCGAAGAACAGCGCTGAAATTACCGGCAGGGAGCCAAAACTGACATAGAGCCAGCTAAGCACTCCGAGCACGACGGCACCGGGCAGAACAAACAAGATGCCGGCAACGATTCCACCCCAAGTGCGGTGCAATAGCCAACCGACGTACACCGCAAGCTGCTGGGCTTCGGGGCCGGGTAGCAACATGCAATAGTTGAGTGCGTGCAGAAACCGCGATTCGCTGATCCAGCGGCGCTGCTCCACCAGTTCGCGGTGCATCAGGGCGATTTGTCCTGCGGGGCCGCCAAAACCGAGGAGTCCGATCTTGGCCCAGACACGCAGAGCCTCAGCAAAGCTAATGCTCAATTCCCCAGGCGCAATGTCGGATTTTTGATCCATCGGCTGAGTCATTAGTTTTTCCTTGGTCACCTCGTCGGCGGGCTACGCGATCATAAGGTCAGAGTGAGCGTTCTTAAGTCGTATCTCTCGTTATATAGACATGGCTATCACGAACGAACTGGCCAAGCCGAAGCCGCTTGGTGGCTCGGCCTACTAAGAGCGGGCTTTTGCCGAGCATTCCCGCATATACTGGTCTGGCGGTCGGCGCCGTACTGCCGCCATTGGAGAGGCAGCCTCGCTTCCGCACGGATCGTTTAGCAATCCATCCGACTCATTCCTATTTGTCTCTGTCAGTCGGTAGCCCACATCGTGCGGCGCCACTAGTTCGTCGCGCAACAGGCCGCGCATGACCCCAGTCCGCGCGTTCCCTGGCAGATTGTCAGGGTAAGGGCCGCGCGTCCATCGGCCTCGACCGCAAGAAAGATTAAGGCAAGCTAGTTCTCGGCGAGCTCTGTCACGATCTTCTCCTTAGTCAGCCAGAACTTCGCGGATGGCGCGCTGGATGTTCACCTCGCCCTTGGCGATGGCCATGATCAGATCATCGGGCAGGATCTCGATGGCGTGGATGGCGCGGCGCTCAATCTCGCGCCGAATCAGTTCTGGCCAGTTTCCGATGGTATCGAGCTTCTCGAGTGCGAGGCGATTGTTGCGCTTCATGCCGTTGAGGTAGTCCTTCAATTGCTGCGTCTTGTGGTGCATGGCAGGCCTCCGTGGCCGTCGTTGGGTGACGGCATGAACGCTTCCCACGCGGAGGAATCCAAGTGTTTTCGCCGATAAAGAATGGTCGTTCTCCATCGCGTACAGGTGTCGGACACGTTCGTGCAGAGGGCATCGAAGGAGCCGCAAGCACACGATTAATTGTCGTCACGGCGACAATTAATTCGTCGCCAAAGAAACCGGCCAATTGGCCGGTTTCATTTGAGTTTGAGCAATGGTCATCGGCGCGCAGAGTCAGGTAGGCCAATTGGTCGATCTGCGGTGGTGCGGACTCCACCGCGCTAGGTGTGAACCTAAAAAATGCAAACCTAGGTTGCAGGTCGGACGCTAGCGGGGTTTTGCGGCATGGCCCCACGCTTTACCTAAGCTGAAGGAAGGGCCCTGATCTTACTTCGTAGAGAGCAAAAGCTTTGAGTGCCAAACGGAACGCGGCATTAAAGAGGCTTCTGGCGAGAAGGTCGCGCATTCCAAGAGACTGTGGCTTTCGGGATTACTTCTTGGGGGTCTGTATTCGCGGCCAAAGCTTTCAAGCGAATCGAGGTGTACTGGCCATCTCCCAGTAGGTCGAGTTGACCGCTGGGATTCTTCAAGATCGCGTCCCTGTCGAGGAATGCCTCTTCTCCGACCCGTGGTGGCCGTAGTTCGCTACAGAGTCGGGCCGAGAGCTTTAACTTGCTGGTTCCGCTCATACACCAAGGGTGGCCCGGGACAAGCCTGCTAACCATTGCTGTGTCGAGCAGGATCACGACCGCGTTGTCATCGGCAGACTCACACTTTCCTATCGCGATATCGAAATTTGCGTGCATAGCGGCCTCAACGTAGGACAAGGGTGAGAGTGCTGTCGAGTCGTGCCGCTTGCATAAGGCTTCTCAGGCGGGCTTCGACCAGCGATAAGCTGGTTAAGCGCGGGGACGCGCGAAGTGAGTAGATGGGCATCCGGCACCCTTGAACTACGCGACTGTTGCGCTGAACTGAGATGTTGCTGGAGCCGCATGCTTGCATCCAGATGAGCCGAAGTGCGTCGGGTCCAATCGTTTGATAAGACGGCAGGGTGAATTGAAACCATTCCACATGGTGTTCCATGTCTGGACCTTGTGGCTATAGAGGCAAACGAGTATGCGCCTAATACAGGAGCTGGTTCGTCATCTTCAAAAATAAAAGAATGGCTAAAGACTCGATTAAGGCGTACGGTGCATAAGCTGCCAGATGTTCGCTGGATTAGCACCGTGGCCAATCGCTTGTGAGCCGCTAAGACTGTCCCAACGTAAGCTCTAGACAGGGCTTTCGTTTCCGTTCGTAGTTGCAGGCCCGGATAAACCATCACAACCGTCACAACGGCGACTTCGATTCGTGGTTCTCGTTTTTGGTCCGTGGCTCCAGGTCGGGATACACCGTCACCATCGTCACGACTGTCACACTATAGGCTCGAGACGGCACCTTCGCTTTTCGTTCGTAGTTCCAGGTCTGGATACACCATCACAACCGTCACGACCATCACAACGGCTGCTTCGATTCTTGGTTCTCGTTTCCGTTCGTAGTTCCAGGTCGAGATATACCGTCACCACCATCACCACCGTCACCGAATCACTTTAGCGCTTGAGCTCCCGCCGGCCTGGCCACATCGTGTTCGTCGGATCATGAGGACAGGCTGCGAAATGAAGAACACGATGCGCAATCGGAAACGGCGAACGGCGCGTCGACCTGCCGCCAAAGCTGGTGTGCGCGACATGCTGGAGACCAAGCTACTTAAGATCTGCGCCGACATCGGCTGGATCTGCGGCTGGCGGGAGGAGCGGATGGTCGTCGCCCCCGTCGCACGGTGTTCGTCGCGTCATCGGGTCATGCTCGGCCACACGCTGGCGGCAGACGCGAAGGCGCAAGAGGGCGAGGTGTTCAGGCCCGTCGAGGTCGCGTTTGTGTCGAGCGGACGAACCGCCTACGCCCCAGCCGAGCCAGCAACCGAAGCGAGTGGCTTCGCTGACATCGCCATCGACTTGCAGGATGAGCTGGCGAGGCTGAGGCACATGGGCATCAGTGCCAGCCAAGTGGTTGATGCGCTCGGCAGCGTGAGGGTGCGCTCGATTGCCCGGCAACTCTGGGAGCGGCGGCGAACACTTCTGTAGCTGCCTTACAAAAAAGAAAGGCCCCGTTGCCGGGGCCTTTATGCTACGGATTACTACTGACGTAACTTAGGGTTGGCGTTCAGTGGCCTTCTCCCATGTCGTCTCAAACTCGCTCGCGCTGAGCGGTAGGACAGTGAACTGCGCGTCTTTAGCTATTTCTTCTGCTTCCGGAAGCGGGCTCTCACTTAGCGTCGTGCCCATAGTTGAGCTCTGTTCTGAAGCAAAGCCGAGGCGGCCGTCAGCGAAGATCTCAATCTTTCGTAATTCATAGCGCTCGTTGTCGAGTTCGCTCAATAGAAGAACAGGTTCCATCGCAATATTGTGATGCCACTGGACTTTTAGGTAGGTCACGTTAGTTGCTCCCAGTTCGAATAACTCGCTGACTGATATCTAGTGCTTCCTCTCCCGGGATCACAAAAACATTGTCGCGCCCCTTAACCACGTTCAATCCCGTGACATCTATTTCTACAAAATTGGTGAATCTTTTGCCTTGAAACGGATTTCCTACAAAGCAGCGAGATAACTGAGCACATGTCATGGCCCCTGGTGGTACGTCCGATAAATACTGCCCGTTGCCATATCTGGCGTCTTTCGGATTCAACGCCTTCAGAGATGGTAGAAGCGACTTGGAGGCAGCAATCGCGCTGATATTTTCCTCGGTGGAGTAGTGAAAAAGAGTCCTCGTTTTGTCTGCGGCATACTCGCATACTTCGCCGGCTATTTTTTTTGCGCCGGTCCCGGCGGGACCATAAACAAGCTGAGTCCCACCTACGGCTTCCGCAACGAAAACTGTTGCAGATCTCACCGTTAGGGGGTTCACAACGGCCGTTGAAAGATAGCCCAGCTCCCACAGAGCAGCCGCACCCACGATGGCTGCACTGGCCGCCATTACATACCCTGGCCCGCTGCTCTTTGGCGTCTCCCACCAAACCTTATGCCCACCATTATTGCCAGAAAACGGTGATTCCAAGCCCAGCGGATCAGTTAGGTGCAAGGGTCGGCCGGCGACGTATCCGTAGGTTGAAATGCCGCCGCCCAATCCGATTGGGTCGCTTTGAATGTAGCGTCCAGAGGCCGGATCGTAGTCGCGGAAGTAGTTGTAGCTCAAGCCCGTGTTAGGGTCGTAACGCTGCCCCGGGAATCGCATGTTGAACACGAAGGGCGTGCCGTCCAAATCTGTGTCTTGATTCGGCGGGCTATTGCCGAACACTTCGCTCTTCGCATCCCAAGTCCAGACCGCGACATTACGCACCGGATCGATAACCGCGCGCGGCGTACCCAAATGATCCGGCTGCACATAGTTCAACGACGGATTCGTGCCGGCGCCGATCAATAGGCCCACCGGCGCAGTACCCATCCAGATCGCTTGCTGGATCGCGGCGCCCGTGCTGTCGTAGTCGCCGATCCACTGCCCGCTTTCGTCGTACAGCGTGTACGTCGTGACCGGGCCGGTGTCGGCATTGATCGCGGCCACGCGTTCGCCGATGGCGTTGTAGCGGTAACCCATCTTGACCACGCCGCCCAGCTTGACCTGCTTCATGCGGTCGTTGGCGTTGTAGACGAACTCCTTCGCTGTACCGCCGATGCTGGTGGTGTTGCCGACGGCGTCGTAGCCGCGGCTGACCGCGCCGACATTGCTTAAGCGATGGCTGGTGCTCGGGTAGTTGTAGGTGTCGGTGATTCCGGCGCGCAGCAGGCCGGTGCGGTTGCCGGTCTTGTCGTAGCCGTAGGTTTCCAGCGCGGTATTGCTCGGGCCGTCGCGGGTGACCGTCAGGCGGCCCAGCGGGTCGTAGTCGTACTTGGCTTGGGTTGCGGTGTTCTGGCCGTTCTTCAGTTCGACTAGCTCGCCCACGGTGTTGTAGCCGTAACCCAGCGACAGGCCGCCGCTGGCGGGGTCGAACACGGTCTTCGGGCGGTAGTCGAGGTCGTAGCTGCGGCTGAGCGTGCGGCCGTTGCCGTAGGTCCAGGCGGTGACCGGGCCGAACGGTTCGTAGGTGGCGTTGTTCAACAGCACGGTGCGGGCCAGGCCGGGCGGTTTGACGCCGATTTCCTGGATCCGCCGCTGGCTATCGCGCACGTAATCGACCACGGTGCCGTTGGGATAGGTCATCGTCCGCAAGTCACCGGCGACGGTGTAGCCATAGCGCAGCAGGAAGCTCTTGCCGGCGACGATCTGCACCTTGCGCACGATCTGGCCGAAGCGGTCGTAGCAGTACTTCAGCTCGGTGCCATCGGCGCGCATCGCGGTAACGCGACCCACGGCGAAGGTTTCGCCCGCCGCGCATTCAGCGTTGACGGTGTCGTAGTCGTACTCGACATCGGCCGGGCCGGTGGCGCTGTAGAAGATCGCCTTTAGCCGGTTAAGTGCGTCGTACGTGTAACGATGCGCGGCGGGGTCGTTGGCGTCCTTCTTGGTCGCCAGCAGGCCGGCGCTGTAGGTGTAGTCGGTGACACCGGTGTCCGGGCTGGTCAGCTTGGTGAGTTCGCCGAACCCGTTGTAGTTGTACACGGTGTCGAGGCGCTTGGGGTCCTTGACCTTGGTGATCTGGTCGAAGGCGTTGTACTCCAGATTGGTCTCGGCTTTCAGCCTCTCGGCATCCTGCAACACGGTCCTCAGGCGATTGAGCGGGTCATAGGCGCGATCGGTCTTGCGTAGCAGCGCGTCGGTCACGCGGTCGGGATTGCCGCTCTTGTCGTATCGGAAACCGGTGGGGTTCTGCGAGGCGTCCTTGACCGCTTCCATTTGCCCCAAGGTATTGAACACCCGAGACAGCGTGCGCTTGAGCGTCCCATTCGCCGTCTTGATGTCCTCCTGCTTGGGGTTGCCCGCTTCGTCCAGCGTGTAGCTGAGCGTATTGCCGGCGTTGTCCGTGATCTTGGTCAGGCGTTCGGCGGCGTCGTAGACAAAGCTGGTGGACACGTTGCCCGGCAGGGTGACCTTCTTCACCAAGCCCGTCGGCCAGTGCTCGACCCGGGTGATGCGGTCGTCGGTCTCCCCGGCATTGTCGTCGCCACGCACCTTGCTCGCGGTCAGCCAGCCGCGCGGGTGATATTCGTAGTCGGTCACGACTCCGTTGGCGTCCCGCACCGAAAGGGGCGTCCCGAAGGGGCTGTAGCTCAGTATCTCGGTGGTACCGCCCAGTGCATCCACGCGCAGGCGTAGGTCGCCTTTACGGTAAGGGCATGCGCCGCCCGGAACCGAGCACGTCGATGCGTCGCTGGTGTAATACCCGAAGGTCGTAACATCATTGACGTCGGTACGCGGACCGTCGCTGGACTTGACCGCACCGACCGTGGCGCAGGCCGTGCCCGGAGCGGACAGGTCGCTGTCCTCGCAGTAGCTCAGTGTGGCCACCCGCTGCTCGGCGGTTTTCGGGTCCTTACGGGTTACTGTCAACAATTGCTGCCGACTGTTGTATGTAAAGTCAGTCTGCTGCACCAGCGTGCCGGAGGCGTCCTTCACTTCTTCCCGTTTGGGCCGTGAGGTTCCAGCATCGAACGTGGTGATGGCTGTGCGCTCCAGCACGTTGTTGAGGGAGGTCTGCACCGTGGAAGAGGTATCGCCATACTTCGTGACGACGGTTAGACCCGCGTTGTTGGACTCGGTAACGGTATCGTCGTAGTCCGTATAGGTCGTGGTGGTGGTCAGTCCGCCGATGGTCTCCTCGCGTACCGGCCGACGACGCGTGGTCGATTCGAAGTTCGTGACCTCTGTTCTACCGCCCGGGAAGGTCACCGTGGTCTGGGTCGGCGTGTAGGCGTAGCCGTGTTTGGCTGGGCCGTTCACCGAGCCAATCAGACGGCTGAAGTCATCATAGCGGTACTCACGCAGGTGATCTCCGCTCTCCAGGATGGAGGTCAGCAGGGAGGTGCCGGCTTTGTAGCCATACTTGAACAGTTCGCCGCTGTCGTCAGCGACGCGCTCCAGCAAGCCGTCGGTCGAGTGCTGGTACGTGATCAGGCGCCCGTCCGGCATAACGGCGGCCGAGACCTTATGCGTGCGTTTAAGATCGGTGTACTCGTAGACGTATTGGATAGCGCGGCCTCGGTGCTCCGCACGCGCGAGGCGGTCCAAATGGTCGTAGCGTAGAGCAACGGTCTCGCTGCCGTTGTAGGTGATCTGAACGGGCTTGGCGGTGTTCTTCGGAGTCGGTGGACGGAAGTCGATCGACAGACCTGGAAACTCGACCCGGATCATTCGTGCCCCGCCCGGGGTGTAATACAGCCTCATCCCTGTGGAGCGATTGTCCCGGCTGCGATACATTTCCGTGCTACCGTCACGGCCAGCGGATACGGTCAGATTGGTTTGCTTTCCGTCGGGCGTGGTCAGGATGTAGTCGTAGCCGTCCTCGGACCTCATCAGTAAGTATTCATACGGCCCTCGCCAGCCGAGCCCGTAGCTGCCGCCCGAGTCGGTCGAGTTATACGTGCGGGTAAGGCCAAGGGGGCCGTGCCCAGCCGCGTCGGTCGCCGTCTCATGCTTGGAACCGCGGGCGATGTCGCAAGGGTTGCCCTTGAGCGGGCCGCAGTGATTGGGCTGTCCGACCAACTTAGCGGTGCGCAGGCTTCGAACGGACCATTGAAGATGGCTAAAGTTGCCATCGTTGTTGGGAGGGCCGCTGCGATCGACCTCTATGCTCTGGGGTAGGCCGACAAAAAGGGGCGGGTCCTTGAAAAAGAGGCCGTCCCGGTTCTCGACATTGTCGTGATTGGTGATGCGCTGCTTTGAGAATTCCGCGTCGCTGAAGACCGTCGCTCTGTCTAGCCTGCATTCCTTATCATTACGCTCGAACGCCGTGATTTTGTTGCTTCTTCTTTGGGAGTCGTACGGATCATCTCCCAGTGCATCCCATGCTCCCAGTTCTATGATGGGCGCGCATGCATAGTTGTACTCCCCCCACCAGAACGTGAGGTAGTGCTTGTAAGCGACCTCAGCCTCAGCCTCGGTCCTAAACCACGCCCAACCGCGTTCCCATTGGCCAATTTCGTTTTTCTTCAGTACAGAGACCTGGTACTGGTGGTCCCCCGGATATGTTTGAAAGCGGCTTCCTTTGTACTTGTATTCCGCACGGTCCGTTTCTCCGATATAGGAGACCTCGCGCAACGTGTCGTTCGTGGGAGACGACGCCCAAAGGTATTGCTCGGCCGCGCCTCGGCTGGTGAACTCTTTCGCTTCCAAGACATTGTTCGATGAGTCGTAGACGGTCAGATTCCATTTCCATGACACGACGTCTGCCAGAGACGGGCTGGACCAGGCCGCGCAAAGACTAAGTGCGAGCGCAAATCCTTTCGTTTTCATGAAGTCTCCTTCAGGGTGTTCATTTGGTGCGTGCTCGTGAGAACGGATGGCCACCGATGGTTCGGCGGCGAGACGATGAGAAGAAGTCAGGGAGCCATGACTAATAGCTGGAGCTATCCACGGGGGATGAGTGCGTGGAAGGCCGGCGATGACGTTCCCGTAATAACGAGATGAGAGCCGGTTTCGGGCTCGGTGTTTGACCAGTCCCGGAATGTCACGGGCGGCGCTGATGCGATTAGTGGCAAGTCCATTTGTACTGCTCCTTGGCTCGATCTTTATAGCGAACGAGCGTCGCCTCTGATGCGACACCCGGCTAGTGGGATACCGGGTTGCGCGGCGAGTATCGCATCGAAATTGATCACGTCAACTTGGGGGCTTGAAGCGCCATGGCGTACCGGTGGTGCGAGCAGTGTCTGTGCTTTGGTTCATGAAATTAATGTTGCTCATGCGGAGGACCAGAGTAGATGCGTGTGCTGCGACGCGTGGGCCGAATCGAAGCGAACAACGGTTTCGGTATTGCCCTTGCTGGTCGTGATACGGACTTCGGTGGTCAAGCCTGCATCCAGGTGCAATAGCCGCGCATGGGCGGACGCCGCGGCGACAGCGACTTCCCGGTCGATAAAGCACGCGGGATGTTCAACATCGTCTATTGAAATGTGCCATGAGGACGGCCGCCGAGGGACAACTTCGAAAATCACCGTGCGATTCGAAAGGGGGCTCACGACATAAGCTCGAAAGGTTGATGTCGGCACGACGGTATCAGCGCGGCCGGCCAGTTTCTGTAGGATTTCCCTGATTCTTCGTGGACATATGTCTACGCATATATAAGCGCGCGTCCACACAATGTCGCTCTACGGCCACGTTCGCATCGGCGGTGCGCACTTTCAAAATGATTATGTTGCAAATGACGAGATGAACGCGGCTAAGTCGCCTCCCTGGACGAGGTGGTCGAGGGAGCCGATGATTCGAGTTTTTGTCGTGGACGACCATCCGCTGGTGCGCGTTGGATTGCGGTGGCTGCTGGAATCTCAAGCCGACATTCGTGTCATCGGCGAAGCGGCCACCGTGGACAATGCGAGGAATGCGATTCCGACCGCTGCGCCTGACGTGGTGCTGTGCGATTACCAGCTTCCGGATGGCAGTGGGCTCGAACTGACCAGACAACTGCTGAAGCACGACCCAGCAATGAAGATTTTGATGGTGTCGATGGTCGACGGCGGGCCGGTGCCGCGCAGGCTGCTGGCGGCCGGGGCGTTGGGCTACGTCTCCAAGGCGCGCGACGGCGCGGTTGTGGTGCGTGCCGTGCGCGAGGTCGCGCAGGGTCGTCGCTTTTTGGATGACGCTCTAGGTGGACACCTTCTGTTTGATTCCTCGCCCTTCGAGCGGCTTAGCGCTCGCGAGTTGGAGGTGGCGATGCTGATGATCCAAGGCCAACGCAACGGCGACATCGCCGAGGCGTTGGGCATCTCGGGTTCGACGGTGAGGACGCTGCGCGCGCGGTTGCTGGCCAAGCTGGAGGTCCGCAGTGAGGCCGCGTTGACGCGGATCGCCTTGGAGTACGGGCTGGTGCGAGGGCCGGCCTAGCGGTTGGAATCGCCAACGGTGGGCAATATCCAAATCCAACTTCAAATCGAGCCCCTTTCAAATCCACCTTGTTTTTGGCGCTTTGCGCACACAAGCGTTTGGTCTCAGGACCAACCGACCGGAGAAAAACGGGGTGGAGAGAGAGGGAGGTGGGTGGATTCGTCCATTTTTACCGAGAGCCAAAACCAAACGCCCCTCGCAAAGGCCCGCCAGTAACGGGGCTTGCAGAGGGGCGTGCGGACAGCGGAGAGAGTTTTCCGCTGAAAGCTGGCGCGCCTGACGGGCGTGTGTCCAACTCGGTTTGATGTACGCGCGTGGTGTACTGAGGGTCGGGTGTCTGAGGCGCTTTCTGAGCCGCGCCGACATCGACGTCATCCAGTTCTGTTGATCCTTCGGCTAATTGTTCTGCGCCTTGTAAAACACGCCTAGATCGACCGGTGGAGGTGAGTTTACTCACGATTGCGGCCACTGGAGCACAGTAGTATGTGGAGGCAGCGTACGGCCGGATTCCTCCAACGTTCGCCTCAACAGCCAATAGGTGGTGACCGAAATGACGATCAGCGTTTCTGGAAGAATTGATTCACGCCTAGAACGCCAGACAGTGGCGTTGTCGGAGGAGCTTCGAGGGATCGTTGACGACTGGGCATCCCGTGGATTCACGATGCTCCCAGGGCCTGCGATTCAACGTATGTGCGAAGCGTGTTTGAGGGCGATGGACGAAACCTACGAAGAGACAATTCGGATGTTTCGGGAGGAAAGTGAGGCGGTGTCGGGAGAGGAGCTCTGGCTACTTGGACTTGAAGCTCAAGCCTTTCTGACGGGACGCCTATTGTCTATCTCTGTCGCGCCTTCATCTTATGCCGGGTCTGATGAAGTGGAGTGTCAAGAGCTTGTGCAAATGAAGGACTTTCTATTAGGAGAGGCTCGTCAGATACTCGTATCAGTTAAATGACTGATTGGCTTGCATCCTTCGTGACTGTCTCAGGTGGTGAGACGGAATTGTGCGAGGTTTAAGTTGCGCTGAGGTATGAGAGCTGCTGCACTCGTTGAGTGCGATGGCCTTGCAGCATCTGACTTCTTTGGGGCGATCATCTTATGAATCGGGAAGATCGGTATAAGCTATACGAAAAGCTCTATTTTTACGAGCTGGATCGGCGCGAAAAGATAAGTGCCAGGCTGACTCTTCCATTCGGCGCCATTCTCGCAGCGGTTGGATTGCTCTCTTTTTTGCTCAACTCTAAGTCGCGACCTGCTGACAATGACTTGAGTGTCTTGTTTTGGTTGTTGCTGGTTGCCTCTTCGGTCGCGCTACTGGTGGGGGCTTGGTTCTTTCGAGGTGCTTGGTTCGGACATACGGACAAGTTGATTGCGACGGCTAATGATATCGAGGCATATCACGCTGAACTTGAAGCGACCTACAAGGAGGAAGCTGATGGAGGCGAAAGCCTTGTAAGAGAGCATTTTGATAACTACGTGTTCTTTGCCTTTGTTAGATCTGCATCGGTGAATGCAGTGAACAACGATCGACGCTCCTACAATTTGTATCGTGCAAGTCTAAGTCTGACGATCGCTGTCCTTCTGGCGCTCGCAGCAGCCATTCCTTTCTATCTCGGTAGCACTCCTTAAGAGGAATTCCGCATGACTGAGCCGAAAGCTCCCCCGCCTCCCCCGCCACCGCCACCGGAGCGCAACGTTAGAGGTGATGTTCCGCGACCGCAGCAGCCATCGTCGCCACCGCCACGTCGTTAGCGGCAAGAGGTCCCTTTTATGGCCGGCTTTTGGCCGGCCACATTGGTAAGGCTGTGCCGCGCGACGCGGCTGGTGAATAGGGGGATAGATGGAAGACTATAAAACCACGCCTGGATTCGATGGTCTTGTCAGTCTTCTCAATGCTCCGAACAGGCGCGCGGCGAAAAAAATTTGCCGGGATCTGGCTGTTGAGCACGAAGATCTGTTTCGTTTCATCATCGCTGGGCAGCATGGCTTACTGGAGCCTTACCGATATGCCTGCCATTTTGCCTTCTATACACCCCCTGGGCTTGAACTGAGTCAGGAGGACCATGCGGCGCTCACTGCGCATACTTCAGGCCCATTCACTGGTAAGGCTAAGCGAACGGTAAACATACTGTTTCAAATACTGAAGGACAGGCGCCAGTTTGCGGCACACCTCTTCTATTTGCCTAGCTATGAATTCTGGACTTTGCTCTACTTCGATCAGCGCGATAGGGCTGAGGAGGGAAACCACTGGTCAGTTGGTGGTCCTCATATCCACTACTCGTGCGAAGCTTTTACTACCGACAACCTCCATGAGATGTGGGGGAAAATATGTCAGTTGAAGCCTGCTCCGCCTAACTCCGAACACATTCGCTTCCGAGGTGAAGAAAATGGTGCCTAACGGATTCTCTCGAAGACGTTTGCTTTAGGTGCATAATCATGATCAGGCTGGCTACGAGGCGCGGGGGGGCGCTATGAGGATCGAAACCCGAGGGCCGGAAATCGGGACCTGCAACATCTGTGGGCAGCGAGCCAAGCTTTCAGCAGACCACATACCGCCGAAAGGGGTTCCAAGGGTCGGACAAGCCTTTTTAACCGACTTGATAACACACCTGAATGTTAATAAGGACAAAGTCAATCGACGCTACTTCCAACGCGGCGTCCACTATCGCTCGATCTGCGCTGCGTGCAACAACCAACTGTTGGGTGGAACCTATGATCCCGAGTTGGTGCGGCTCACTGCCGAGATTGATCGGGCTTTTCACCGACAGTTGTATGCTCCGATCGCGGTAACCGCGAAGGCGGGCAGAGTCGCTCGCTCAGCGATTGGGCACCTTTTGGCCAACGGACTCAATCGACACCGCGAGGGAAAGGTCGACGCGCAACTGACCGACTTCGTCCTCGACAAAGACGCTGCATTCCCTGACGAGCTGAGGATGTACTACTGGCTTTATCCAGACAATCGACAGATAGTCATACAAGGCGCCGGTACCATGACGTTAGGTCGCGGTGTCGGAATTTCGTTCTTCAAGCTCATCAAGTTTTATCCGATCGCCTTCATGATCACTGTGGGTGACGTCAACGACCGTGACTTTCGATTTCCCAGCCTGCATGGGGTTCTGGAAGCGGGCGGCGATCCGGAATGTCGTTTCGAGTTCGACTTGACGTCGATACCGAATGTCCGCTGGCCGGAGCACCCGCGTTCAGACGATGCAATTCTGTACACCCAAGGCGCGACGATCGCAACTCCGAGCTAGCCTCGATTGCCCCTTGCTGTCGTAAGCTTGCAGTTAGAAACTTGTCCAAAGCAGAGCCTTTGGTCTGACGTTACGCCCCGGAGGAGGCTTCGTGGACATCACAACGATCGTCGATGAAGTTGTTGAGCAAGTGAGAACGATCAAGCACGAATCCGGCTGCCTTGTTGGCATCGATGGTTTTGACGGCTCAGGTAAAACGACGCTTGCGTTTGAACTTGCACGGCAAATGGATGGAATTCGTGTTGGTCTTGATAGCTATGTAGAGAAGGACAGGGACGCGGACAGCTATGTTGGACTGTTGCGCTTAGATCATCTTAAGCGAGACCTCGAAAATCTTTGTGCCCGTTTCTCGGTTGTGGTGGTAGATGGCGTTTGCCTGCTAGAAGCACTAGCTGTCATAGGGGCATCAGTGGATCTGCACATTTATGTGAAAAAGTATTCTCCCCAAGGTCTCTGGCACCCTGGGTTTCATCTGGAAGACTATTTGGCCGGCCAGCCTGCAGGCTCTTGGCTTGAGCGCTCCGTATATGGCTACCATGATTCGTACGCCCCCCATGATAGAGCTGCGGTCCACTACCACTGGTCTGATGCTTAAAAGTTCATCCAGGCCGAAGCTGCTTCGTCACTCAGCTTTATTCAGTTTTTGGGTCTCACACAGACTATCGGGAGTGTTTATGAGCAAGCCAGTTATTCCAAACATGCGGATGTGGCCTCGCAACCTTAGCACTGCACTAGGTGGCGGTTTGTCTACGGCTCAATACGGCGGCATGTCCACTGCGCAATACGGTGGTGCCTCAACAGCGCAATATGGCGGCATGTCAACGTCTCAGTATGGTGGCATGTCTACCTCTCAGTATGGCGGATTGTCAACATCGCAGTATGGTGGCCTGTCCACATCTCAATATGGAGGTCTGTCGACCTCCCAGTACGGTGGCCTATCTACCTCACAATACGGGGGGCTTTCCACTTCGCAAGGCGGAGGTATGTCGACTTCGTCTAACAATGTGTATAAGAGCAACATTCCACCTTGGCCTGTATTCGTCCGCGAGTTGGAGGCCCGAGGCTATCAGCAACAAGCCAATCTGATTCGCAGATACTTGCCCGAGCCTCTTTGGCCTGAGAACTTCTTCCATCAGTAGATCTAGCGATTTGTTCAAGCTGAAATCACTTCGCGACTGGCGCTAGATCAAGTTTCCGCGTTACAGAACGCTTGGAGCGCGTTGAGTTGATGGCGCCAGTCCACTAATGGATTAATGGCGATGCTGTTGAGAAAGGTGGTATTAGGTAGAGTGTCATCCAAGATCGCTTCTACAATCTCCGGCGCCAGCGTCGTCAGGTTCAGCACCCGCGCGACGTAGCTGACGTCGGTGCGTTCGCGCCGGGCGATGTCGCTCAAGCTTGCGGCCTCGCCTTCCTCCAGCATCGCCAGCCAGCGGTGCGCCCGCATCAGCGCGACCTGCAATGGTGTCTTCTGCTTGTCCCAGGGGCGACTGGCGTCCGGGGCGGCCTGCATCTGCACCAGCCGCCTTCCACTTCTGCGCTTGAGCCGGATAGGCACGACTAGAGCGACACTTCCGTCGCTGACATCGCGCTTCTCGGCGTCTCCGATGATTTCCAAGTTCGGCCGGCTCATGCGGCTACTTCCGTTGGAGCATGGATCTCGTCCGCCGTGGCGCGAACCCCTGCCGCTCGCAGTCGGACCTCCAGCGTGTCGGTGCTAACGACGACCTTCTCGACCAGCCGGTGTAGCAGGCGAGTCTGCTCTGCCGGCACCAGCAGATCCCAAAGCTTGTCGACCTGCGCCATCGCGACCGTCACCATGGCTTCGTCCAGTTTCGGGTTGCGCGCGATTTCGGTCTTGATCAGGTCCGCCAGCAACGTCGGCATCGTCATGACATGACGCAACTGCTGTACGACGGCAGCCTCCAATTCGGCCGCCGGAAACCGGAGCGCGTCCTGCCCCTTGGCGCCTTCGTGCAGCGCGCGTGTACTCAGGTAGTACCGATAGGTTCGGCCGTTCTTTTTGGTCGTATGCCATGGCGTCAGCGCGCGGCCGTCCGTGGCGACGACAAGGCCACGCAACGGAAAGGCGACCTTACCGGCCTCGACCCGCTCGCGCGGTGACACCGGCGTAGACAGCCGCGCCTGCACCCGGTCCCACAGGTCGCCGTCGACGACGGCGGGGTGTGCGCCAGGAAACCACTGGTCGTGGTGCCGCAGTTCGCCGAGGTAGGTCCGGTTCGCCAACATCTTATAAAGGAGCGACTTGTCGATGGACTTGCCGGTGATCTTGCGGCCGTTTCGGGTCGTCCAGACCTTCGAGGTCGCGCCGCGCGCTCTTAGCTCGCGCAGCAGAGTCACGGCGGAACCGTGCTCAGCGAAGTGCTCGAAGATGACGCGAACCAGCGCGGCTTCGGTCTCGTTGACTGCAAGCCGGCGCTTTTTAAGGTCGTAGCCCAACGGCGGCACGCCGTGCATCCACAAACCCTTCTTCTTGCTCGCGATCATCTTGTCGCGCGCGCGGTCGGCATCGAGTTCGCGGTCGAACTGGCCGAACGACAGCAGCACGTTTAGCATCAGCCGGCCGATAGAGTCGGTCGTGTTGAACTGCTGGGTCACCGAGACGAACTCGACGTTGTGCTCGGCCAGCACGTCCCACAGCTTGTGGAAGTCGCGCAAGCTGCGCGACAACCGGTCGATCTTGTACGTCACGATGATGTCGATCTTGCCGGCGCGCACGTCGGCCATCAGGCGTTGGAGCGCGGGCCGGTTCAAGGTCGCCGCTGAGTAGCCGGGGTCGTCGTAGTCGTCGGCGACCGGAATCCAGCCTTCGCCCCGCCGGCTGGCGATAAACGCTTGGCCGGCGTCGCGCTGGGCATCGATGCTGTTGTACTCGCGTTCCAGTCCTTCCTCGGTGGACTTGCGGGTGTAGACCGCGCAGCGCAGGCGGCGCGGTGTGGTTTGCGGGGTGCTCACTTGGACTCCTTCTTATTAGGGGTGCGCAGGCCGAAGAACGCCGGCCCCGACCAGCGCGTGCCGGTGATGGCGCGGGCGACCGCCGACAGGCTGGCGTAGCGCTGACCGCGATACTCGACGCCGCCGTCCTGCGCGACCGCGACCCGGTGCAGTTCGCCGTTGTGCTCGCGCGTCAGCACGGTGCCCGGCATCGGAGCGGTTTTGCGGGCGCGCGGCGGAATCTCGCCAGACTCGACCAGCGCGCGGATGCGCCGCTGGTTCCGGTCCAAGCGGGCGCGGTCGTGATGGCGGTACTCGATCTCTTGCAGCCGGGTCGCGATGCGGCGTTCGACAAAGCGCCGGTGCTTCACTGCCGGCTCGGCGTGGTAGAGACGTTGATGCTCGGCCTTCAACTCGGGCCACGACATCTCGGGCAGGCGCGCTAATTGCGCCAGTAACGAGGCGGACGGTTGGAACGTAGTCGTGATCTTCGACATGCGGTTTGACTCGCGTGGACGGGTTGACATGTACGCTCGGGTCGGCCCGAAAGCCAACCCAACCGCGTCCATTTATCGGCAGAAAGACGCGCGAGAGACATTGATGGCCGCCCGCGCGCTAGCATCACGCACGCATCTCGGCGTCAAGACGAGCACGCGCGGCTTCGCGGGCCTCGTGCGGAATCTTGATCTCATGCGTATCTTCGGAACCGCCGTAACGAGCACGTCGCTGCGCCACGGTGTAACGCGCGATAATGCCGATGAAACCCGGAAGCTCAGCTTCTAGCTCCGTTTCGGCGACAAACGCTTGGCTGCAACAGATGGCGTGCTCGGCCTTGCGCAGCAGATCCGGAAGTTGCTGGAGTTCGGCTTCGATCGCAGCGATGCGCTCCTGTACTTGGTTCTGCGCGGCAACGACGACCTCGAACTCCGCCTGCCGGCTCGGAAGGCTGATCACGTGGTCCTCGCTATCGCTGTCGATCAGTGCTTGCGTGGCCGCGGCGCGTTCGGCTTCGATCTCGGCGTGGAGGCTGTCGGCCCTGCGCTGAAGTTGGTCAGTGCGCGCACGCGCTTTTGCCACATCGGCTTGCAGCGCCGCCCTTCGTTCGGTGAGCCGTTGCAGCTCGGCCTTGTCGGCCTTCAAGGAGGACGGCGCTTCCACCCGCCAGCGCAAGTCCCGATGCTTCAGGCTGAGCGTGTTGAGGGCACTCTCGCGGTCGCGAAGGTGCGCGAGGGCGCGATTCGACTCGGCGAACAGCGACTGCTCTTGCGCGGACCACGTGGTGGAGTTCGATCGCCGCTCCAGTTCATGGTAAGCGCGGGCCGATTCGCTGTAGTCGGTCTGGGCCTGCGTCAACAATTGCTCGGCTTCTTTGAGCTGAGCGTCGACTTCGTTGAATTCCGCGCACAGCTCGTCGTAGCGGGACGGGTTGGCGTTCTTCTGCTTCTTGGCAAACGGATTGAGCTTCACAAGTTCTCCAGGTAATTGCGGTACTTCGGGTCAAGCAGCCAGGGATTGGCGGCATAGAGGCGTGCGGGCAGCACGTAGGCGAGGTAAGCCAAGGTTTCGTAGGGCGACGGCGCGGTGGTACGCGGATTGGGTTCGGCGCGGCGTAGCGCCGGGGCGTAGTCGATGACCTGCGCCGCTGGATTTGCGGGTGGGCTATCGCGCGGGTCGGTGGGCTTGGTCACGGTGACGCTCCTTTGCGGGGGCGGGAGGGGCGGTGCGCCCCCGCTTCGGCGGCGTCCAGTTCGTCTCGGGTGGTGTCGGCCGGCGCCGACACTGGGTATTCGCGGTCCGCGCGCCCGTCCGGATGGCGCGCGATCTTCCAGACCGCGCCATCGCGGGTGTGGCCGCGGTGTTCGATCTCGATGCCCTTGGCGCGATAGGCCGGGGCGACGCGGCGAAGCTGGTCGCTCAGGCCTTTAGGCGAACGCGGCCAAGCGGTCCGGTCGGGGCCGCAGAGGTGGCCGAGTTGTTCGTACAGCGCGCCGGCGGTGCCGACCCACGGCAACGCTTCCCGGCGCAGCAGCTTGTCCAGCGCTTGGGCGACCGGGTTGCCATCGAGCGCGCGGTCAATGCCGGCGCGGACCAAGTCGGCATAGCGGGCCTGGAATGTGCCGGGCGGCAGGCCCAGTCCGCGCACGACCGCTTCGCCCAGCCGCTCGAAGTCGGCCATGCGTTGTTTGGATGGAAGCTCGATACCGGGCAGGTAGTTCAGGACCACCGCGAACAAGTCGAGCAGGCCGGTGAACACCGCGGCGCGATCCTGTTCCCAGGCGGCCCGGGCATCGGCATCGTCTTTTCGCTGGCTGGCCGAGATGGGCGGCACGTCGAGATGCACGACGCGATCGATCAGGTCGGGGCGGGTGGCGATGACCGCGATGCCGTTCATGACGACCGGTCGCTTGGTCTGAAGGACGTGTTCCTCGCCGTTGGTGAACAACTGCCGGGCAGCAAACCCGCCGCCGGTCGCCAGCGTGCACAACGCATCCTGTTGCTCGGGCATCAGGCTCGACAGGTTCTCGTAGGACACCAGCCAGTTGTTGGCGGCGGCGACGAAGATGTCCTCGACGGTCTTCGGTCGGCCGCGCAACTGCACCTTGTTCGGATCGACCAGGTCGCGCAGCACCGACTGCGTGGTCGACTTCGCCGAGCCCTGTTCGCCGATCAGCTCCAGCAGCGGGAACGGCGTTTCTGGGCGCAAGCAATCGAACAGCCACGCCAGCACGAGCGGCCGGTCCTCGGCGCGGACATTAATATGGTCCCAGAGGCGATCCAGATCCCGGCCATCCCAGAGGTGCCGATTCGGAATCGGCAGCGCGCGCATCGCTGGAGTGCGGACGAACAGCACGGGCGAGGTGTCGAGCAGTTGCCAGCCGACCTCGCCGATGTGAACGACGCGCCAGAGCGGATCGCCCAGGTCGAGGTAGTAGCCGTCGTCGGTACGGGCGGCGCGCAGATGCACTTGCACGGACTCGCCTTCGTGAATGCCGGCGGCGGCGAGGGTAGCCAGCGCGGCCTTGAGCAAGGTGTCCTGCAAGCCGGCTCGGCGTTCGGTCCACCACAACGCGCGCAGCCAATCGGCGAAGCCGGACGAATGCACCCGCCACACCTGCCGATGGTCGTCCATGGGAATGACCGCGATGGCTTGGCGGTCGGCGTCGTGAAACAGATCGCAACGCGATCGCGCCAGCGCGACCAACTCGTCCAGTGCGGTCAGGTCGCGGTCCGATACGGCGGCGGACTCATCGCGGATGGCGCGTTCCAGTTCGGCCAGCGGCAGACTCGGGTTCGCCTTCTTGGCACGGCCGCGAAGCCGGACGAAGGCGCCACGGTCGAGCGAGCGCAGCTCCGCCCACGCCGACACGACCGAGGGCGCGAGGACGGCACCGACATCCTCGGCGGAAGCCGCGATGGCAGTTTCGATTTGCTGTTGCAGATGCGCCGCCACCTCGGCGCCGGCCGAATCGGAATGCAGCGACATCTCAGCGAACGCCCTCGTCGGAGGGGGTGATGCGTTCGCCGTGGCGGGCGAGCCACGCCAGCACGTCGGCTTTGCGGTAACGGATGCGGCGGCCGATTCGGGTGTAGCTCGGGCCTTCACCGCGACCGGCGACGGCTTCCAGCCACGCCACGGTATAGCCCAGGCCGGCGGCGGCGGTGCGGCGATCGAGCAAGGCCGCGTCGGGAGCGGTCCAGAACAAGCGGCTGAGTTCGGTTTGCCGCTGCAAAGCGTGGCGGCGGGTAGTGCGGGCGGTCATGGCGCTCCATCGGGTTCTGCCGGGGGAAGCGGCAGATTAGGAGCGGCCCTTCAGGGATCGTGGCGAATGCCAGAAAAATTCTGGCATGCCATTTTTCTGTCAGTGCCAGCGTCGGGTGGGTATTTCTCGCCCGGCGCGGTGCAGAGCATCCGAGACCGCCTTGCGCGAAGAGGAGAAACCTTGGACATCCGGCCCGAACCACTTCTTCGTCCGAACGTCGATGGCAAGGCCAATCTGCTTGGCGTTGGGGCGATCGGCGATGCGGTAGGTCTCGGGTGCTGCTTCGGCGAGCAACTCCGCCATTGCGGCGATGACGATGTCGCGATTCAGATCGGTAGCGGCATTCGCACGTGACCAGTCCGCTGAGCGGCTCTTCCGGAGGGGTACTTCTTGAAGTTCGCTGAATCCGATCTGCGTAAGCCAGAACCGCAGGCTGTGCTCATGAATCGCAACGCGTCCTTGTCCAAGCAGATCATCCAAGGACGTGCTGCTGGTCGACTCCTTGCCCAACGCTGCGCCTGCGCCGGAATCTGACCATTCCAGCCGTCCATCCCGGAGAGCGCTGATCAGGGCCGAGCGCTTGACTTCGAAGATGTCGTGACTGGCGTACATCGAGTCCAACTCCTCGAGCGAGATCCCGCTCCAGAGCGCGACGGCGTAGTCGATACAAACGGTGCCAGCCAAGTCGGCTTGGTCAGCGTGAACGGGCGAAGGCGAAGTGTCTGCGGAAGTCATCGTCGATCCTGCGGTGGGGGACTCGTGACGATGGTGACGATGACCTTCTGGTACAAGCCCGAATGGGCTATCGATTTTTCGTTCTTCGCAGCTAAACGCAGGTCCAGATACAACATCACCACCATCACGACCATCACCGATTGGTGCGGAACGGAAAGTTTGATAGCGCATTTGGTAACCCAAGGCTACGACAAAAAACGCAATACCAAGGGACGGGCAAGACCGGTGTGATGGTCGTGACGCTCGTGATGGTGCATCCGGACCTGCGACTAAGGACGAAAACGAGAACCACGGGCCGCCGGCCGATGCAGTGATGGTCGTGACGGTTGTGATGGTGTATCCCGACCTGCAACTACGACCGAAAACAGAAGGTCGCCCGCCCCGGCAGCACTTCGCTGCCGGAGCTATCTGGGCGTCGGCCCCGGCGCGGCGTCAGCAGCCGAGCAGGTAAGCGTTGCGTAACTTTAGGGCGGCATCGGCCTGCGCGGCGGACAGGCCGGCGGCGACGAAGACGGCGCGGAGTTCGGCGTCGTCGGACGCTTCGTTGTTGCTCAGCTGGTCCTCGACGAAGGCGAGCAGCACGGGCGGAAGGTCAGCGAGCAGGAGGTCGGTGCGCATGGCGGGATTCCGTGGTCGGGACCGCATGAACGCTTCCTTCTTCTATAGAATCAAGAAAAGTGCCGGCCGTTCTGACGCCAGCCGCGTTCCTGGACAGCTAACGGACAGCAAGCCGGCGCCCTATCCAGAGGCTCTTGGAGTTGGCCATGGTCGATTGGTGGGCAATCCTGGAAGACGAGCCGGAGGCCAACCCCGCCAACTGGATCGATGGCGTTTATGTCGGCCCGGCTATGGCATTGGTGATGCGGGCTCGGGCGCGCCATGAAGCAATGAAGGACGCGCACGACAGGGCGCTGCGTGACCGGCGCAGAGAGCGTGATTCCGTAGCGGAACCAAATGCCGATGACAGCGAGCCGGGCTAAGCCCGGCCCGCCGAAGGGGTCACTCGGTGGCGTTGCCGGCTGGCGTGGCCTCCGTCTGGATGCGGTACACCCGCTCTTCCTTTCCTTCCTTAGTCGAGGTCAGCGGATAACCCTTCTTGCGGACAGTGCCGGCGAAAAAGCCACGCACCGAGTGCGCCTGCCAGTTCGTCGCTGCCATAATCTGCGGGATGGTCGCGCCCTCGGGGCGGCTGAGCAGGCCAACGACCAGATCCAGCCGGTTCTGCTTGGGCGCAGCGGTCGGCGGGGGTGTGGCGTAGCTGACATGATCCCCGTTGTCGCCGCCAGCATGGCCGGCGTCCTGCGTTGCGTCGGCGGGCCGTTCGTATCCGGCGGCCGCCCAACCCGTCTCGGTCAGTCGGTAGCCCGCGTCGTGCGGCTCCACCAGTTCGTTGCGCAGCAGCCCGCGCATGACGCTGGTCCGCGCGCCACCCTGCAGGTTCTCGGGGTAGCGGTCGACGCGCCCCTCGGTCTCGACGGCAAGCAGGATCAAAGCGCGCTGGTTGTCGGTAAGGTCCGTCATGGTCTTCTCCTTAGTCAGCCAGTACTTCGCGGATGGCGCGCTGGATGTTCACCTCGCCCTTGGCGATGGCCATAATCAGATCATCGGGCAGGATTTCGATGGCGTGGATGGCGCGGCGCTCGACCTCGCGCCGAATCAGTTCCGGCCAGTTTCCGATGGTGTCGAGCTTCTCAAGCGCGAGGCGATTGTTCCGCTTCATGCCGTTGAGGTAGTCCTTCAGTTGCTGCGTCTTGTGTTGCATGGCAGGCCTCCGTGGCCGTCGTTGGGTGACGGCATGAACGCTTCCTTCCGCGAGGAATCCAAGTGGATTACGCGAAGAAGAGCGAACCTTCTCGAAGGCAGACAGGTGTCCGACAGGATCGTCGTGGCCGGTGGCGCTAAATCGGCCAATTGGCCGATTTACGAGTTGGAACTCCGCGACGCAAGGCATTCAGAGCAAGAGCTTCCGCAATGATTCCTGGCAGCGGGAAGCGCTTCGTAAGTGCAAGCCAATCCAGCAGGTGCGAACCTTTTAACTGCAAACCTAATTTGCGGTTTTGACGCTAGCGAGGTTTCGCGGCTCGGCCCCCCGCCACATCTGCCACCCGGGAAGGACCCGCGATTTCTGGCCGAGCAATGTGAGGTGCGTCAACGCCGCTGCGGCATGCCGAGATGGGATGTGTCTGGCGGCGGCCTCGCGCCGCACGTGCGGCCTGTGTCGCCGCGGAGAGGGAAGAGAAAACAGCATCCTCATGCGTGACATATGGCACGGATTTTAATCCGGACAACAAGGTCTGCTTAGCGCAGTATCGCTGCCACTTCGATGTTCCCAGCATCTTGGCCGGATTGTCCGAGGCGCTGCGTTTTTACGCAAGTAAGCTCACGGAAGCTGGGGGAAACGCCATGAAGGCCATGTTCGTAGCCACAGTCCTTACTGTGTTTTTCTGCAACCAAGCACCCGCCCAAGACGTCGTCGTAGCACCTCAGCAGCTCGACACTCCGACTACTCCGGTCGACACACCGCCGAACGCTCAGGCCGAGATAGCGCGTATCACCACGCCAACAGCCGCTACCGACGCCGTCCTGCAGATCGCGTTTCCAGTGTTGGCAAATAAGAGCGTGACTTGCGGCGCCGACACCGCAAAAGAAAAAAAGCTCGCGATACTGAATGATCTAGCGAATCATGAGGTTGAGTTCAACTACATAAGGATTAACGATGAGACGTCAGTGTCCTTTATGCAGGAGTTGCTCAGCGGAAAAGGGCAGGATCTTGTTATTCAGAAAGATCATAGATCCTATAAGTTCTACAGTGCGGGTTCCGACTTAAAGAAACTCGGGTTTCTGATTCGAATCGAGGCTCGCTTAACGACGTTGACGGCGAATGTCGACATCAGCAGTTTGTTTGCAATGGGGATGGCCGCGAAGCTTGGGCAGACTAAAGGCAACCTAAGCGTAAGGGTCTTTGGACTGACCGGCAAGCCAATATACGACTTGCTTCCGTCTCCTTCGGACTTATCCGAAGGTTCGATTCAGTCTGCGATCGAAGCTGTCGCGCTCATCAGGTCAAAGATCTATGACGAAGGCGTAATCGTCATGCCTCAGGAGCTCAAAGACCTTCCCTCTGCGAAGAAGGCTAGCGAAGAAAAGGGCACTGAGCCAAAGAAGTCAAAGCGATCTTGGTGCTGCAGAACTTGATAGTCCTCAATCTTGTTGCGTCCGCCTCATGGTGGTGACGCACAGTGATCGGCATGCTCGGAAAAGACGGGGCAGCCCGTAGCTGAGGGGGCAGCTGAGGTGCTCTGGAGTGGATCTAGCAATCGCGCCGCGTTCATGGCGCAGCGCGATCAGCATGCCGACTAGCGGTAGAGGCACGCTCGCCATGCCGGCATGAGGCTGGCCCAGATTCTCGCGACTGCGCTTAGATGCCTGCCTCTCGTTTTCGCGCTTAGTTCAAGGTCGGGATACACCATCACAACCGTCACGACCATCACAACGGCGGCTTCGCCTCGTTGCTCTCGTTTTTCGTTCGTACGTCCAAGTCGGGATACACCGTCACCACCATCACAACCGCACCAGTCTGCAAGGACGCTTGGCCCTCCGATTCGACTACCGCTGCCGCTGCAACTGCAGTTGTCGATAGGCGGCATAGCTGAAGCCAGCACTTCCGGTCAGGACTGCGGGAACATAAAGAGCGCGGTAGGAGTACGCTTGGAAAAGCCAAACGCCGACGATGCCACCGGCGAGAAAGCTGAGAATGATGAGAAGGCAAAGAGAGGCTCGGCGGGTTCCTACTGGAAGGCCCCGTATCCAATGGCCAAGCGCCAACCCTAAGTCAGTAAAAAGACCGGTGACATGAGTGGTGCGGATGATCGCACCACTATAGGTGGTGACCATGCCGTTCTGAAGACCACATGCGGCAGCTGCCAGAAATATTCCAGCCAACCATTGTCGTTCGAGCATTGGCACCGCTGCTGCCAGCATGGCGGACTCGATCGCCAAGGCTAGGCCGTAGCGTCGGCCTAACTTGAGGGTGCCATTCTGGATGATCAGGCCACTTAAGGTGGCGCCGCCCAGGAAAGCTAGCGCGAGTGCTGCCAGTTCCAAAGCCATCGCTGTTCGTCCCTGGCCGATTGCCATACCTAACAGAGTAGTGGTACCAGTTAAATGGGTAACGGCCTGGTGCTCATAGCCTAGGTAGCCTACAGCGTTGATCATGCCCGCCGTGGCTGCGAGTGCGCAGGTTCCAATCCAAACCCAACGTGGTAGTGCGATGCCCACCGTCCATCTCCGTGCAGTAAGGCTTCAATAGCTTGGCTCTCTGATGATAGATGTGCGCCCCGATAACTTTCCAGATAGAAGAGGCTTCTTCCGGCTTCAGGTATCCGCCATTTTTGATGTGGGCGCCTATCTTCGCTCTCTCGCTTAGTGTCGGGTCGGAATACAGCGTCACCAACATCACAACCATCACAGCTTCGCGAAAGCGCTTGAGCTCCTGCCGACCTGACAGCATCGTGTTCGTCGGATCACGAAGGCAAGCTGCGAAATGAAGAACACGAAGCGCAATCGGAAGCGGCGAGCAGTGCGCTCACCTGCCGCCAGGGCTGGTGAGCGCGGCACGCTGGAGACCAAGCTGCTTAAGATCTGCGCCGACATCGGCTGGATCTGCGGATGGCGTGAGGAGCGACAGGAACGGACGCAGACGGCGCGCCCATCGTCGCGTAAGCGGATCATGCTGGGCCGCGCGCTGGCCGCAGACGCGAAAACGCAGGAGGGCGAGGTGTTCAGGCCCGTCGAGGTCGCGTTCGTATCGAGTGGACGAACCGCCTACGCCCCAACCGAGCCGACAGCCGGAGCGAGCGACTTCGCTGACATGGTCATCGACTTGCAGGATGAACTAACAAGGCTGATGCACATCGGCATCGGTGCCAGTCAAACGGTTGACGCGCTCGGCAGAGTGAGGGCGCGTTCGCTTGGCCGACCTCTGTACGAGCGGCGGCGAACACTTCTGTAGTTGCCGTATTAAAAAAGAAAGGCCCCGTCGCCGGGGCCTAGTTTCCAGTCGATAAGTCAACGGCACAAATTGGTCAACCGTCGCCATCCATTGTCTTAATAAGCCTCGAAAAAAAAACTTCCCCCGCTTGTACGGAGCGTCTCCGAGCCGATGGCAGATCCTCTAAATTTGCCTGCCAAGCGTACTCAAGATCAGCCTTCTGAACAGAGAGTTCTTCGTCCAGTAAAGGGTGGTTGTCAACGTAAGTGGATGGTATGAATCCCGTTGAGTCAGGCAAGCGATTGATGAAATTATCAACTGAGTCGTAGGCTCTTTGCGCTGCCCATGCCGCGTCTCTCGGGTCTTGGCTGGATAAACTTCTTATCGCATAGATCAATGCGGCTGCAGCATCATCGGCTTGCGCTGAAAAGTGAGCGGGGTCGTCTTCGTCAGGGATAACGCGTTGAACAAAATTAATTTGTTCAACGCCTTGCGTATTTTCATTTGATGAAGGAGCGGGATGTGAAATCCCTCGCCAAACAAAATTCAATGCCTTGTTAACAACTTCAACGGCTGCAAGGTTAGCGCCAGCGTGATGTCGAAAAAAGGGCGTAAGCCTTTCTGCCGTCATTACGGCGAATAAGCTGCGGCGAATACTACTCATCTTGTTAAGTTCAGTTGTTAGTAGATCGAACTGGAACATGTTTACCACTCGGCTCTTGTTGGGCTGACGATTGTTCCGCCGGAATTAACGACTTCTCGCTGGCAAAGGGGGCACATAGGACGAGATACCTCTAGGGCCTTCGGAGTTAGACCGTTGTTCAGCGCATGCATAATATTCGTCACTTCGGCATGAGCTCCTGGCAGCTTAGCTGCTACCTCTCCCGGACCCAGCAGGGCGCGTTGGGCAGGAGTGAGGTCTCGGGCACCACCGCCGAAGATAGTAACTCCTTCGGTAGTTTCCAGCCCAGCGGTAGTTCGCATATTAGCTGCGATTGGGTCCAAGCCAGCATGGACTTCTGCAACCCTAGCAGCTAGCGAAGGTTGGGTGACCGGTTTTGGCGCTAGGCCGCCTGCCATACTGCCTGCACTTCGCGCAGTTTCAGCAATAATTAGCGCACTACCAAATTTGTAACCTCCCTGCTCTACAAGGCCTCGGCCAGGGCCCAAATAATCGCAGCTCGGATCGATATTTGTTCCGTAGGGATCCACAATGGCATGTGCTACTGGTGCAATTGCATCATGCAATGCCTTGCCGGCACCTACCCAAAAATTCCCCTCTTCGGGTGGGGCCTGTAGACCATATTTGTCTGCATTTCGATTTGGGCTGCCGGCTACGTAAGCGAAAGTGCTTATGCCGCCATATAATCCAATGGGATCGCTTTGGACATAGCGGCCGGTCGCAGGATCGTAGTCGCGGAAATAGTTATAGCTCAGTCCGGTGTTAGGGTCGTAACGTTGCCCCGGGAAGCGCATGTTGAACACAAACGGAGTACCGTCCAAGTCAGCATCTTGATTCGGCGGCGTGCTGCCAAACACCTCACTCTTGGCGTCCCAGGTCCAGATCGCAACGTTACGCGTCGGATCGATAACCGAGCGCGGTGTGCCGAGGTGATCCGGCTGCACGTACATCGTTGACGGATTCGTCCCAGCACCGACTAACAGACCCACCGGCGCACCGCTCAGCCAGATCGCCTGCTGGATCGCAGCGCCGGTACTGTCGTAGTCACCGACCCACTGGCCAACTTCGTCGTACAGTGTGTAAATCGTGATCGGGCCGGTGTCGGTGTTGATTGCGGCCACACGTTCACCGAGGGCGTTGTAGCGGTAGCCCATCTTGACTGCACCGCCCAGCTTGACCTGCTTCATCCGGTCGTTGGCGTTGTAAACGAACTCTTTCGCGGTGCCGCCGATGTTGGTGGTATTGCCGACCGCGTCGTAGCCCCGGCTGACCGGACCAATGCCGTTCAATCGATGGCTGTTGCTTGCGTAGTTGTAGTTATCGGTGATCCCGGTACGCAGCAGGCTGGTGCGGTTGCCCGTCGTATCGTAGCCGTAAGTTTCCAGCGCGGTATTGCTCGGGCCGTCGCGGGTGACCGTCAGGCGGCCCAGCGTATCGTAGTCGTACTTGGCTTGGGTCGCGGTGTTCTGACCGTTCTTCAGTTCGACTAGCTCGCCCACGGTGTTGTAGCCGTAACCCAATGACAGGCCGCCAGTGGCCGGGTCGAACACGGTCTTCGGGCGGTAGTCTAAGTCGTAGCTGCGGCTCAGGGCGCGGCCGTTGCCGTAAGTCCAGCCGGTCACCGGTCCGAACGGTTCGTAAGTAGCGTTGTTCAACAGCACCGTGCGGCCCAAGCCCGGTGGCTTGATTCCGATCTCCCTGATCTTCCGCTGGGTATCGCGGACGTAATCGACAACCGTGCCGTTGGGATAGGTCATCGTCCGCAGATCACCGGCGACGGTGTAGCCATAGCGCAGCAGGAAGCTCTTGCCTGCGACGATCTGCAGCTTGCGCACGATTTGACCGAAACGGTCGTAGCAGTACTTCAGCTCAGTGCCGTCCGCTCGCATGGCGGTCACGCGACCCACGGCGAAGGTTTCGCCCGCCACGCATTCGGCGTTGACGGTGTCGTAGTCGTATTCGACATCGACCGGGCCGGTGGCGGTGTAGAAGATCGCCTTCGGCCGGCTGAGTGCGTCATACGTGTAGCGATGCGCGGCGGGGTCGTTGGCGTCCTTCTTGGTTGCCAGCAAGCCGACGCTGTAGGTGTAATCGGTGACACCGGTGTCCGGGCTGGTCAGCTTGGTGAGTTCGCCGAACCCGTTGTAGTGGTATACGGTGTCGAGCCGCTTGGGGTCCTTGACCTTGGTGATCTGGTCGAAGGCGTTGTACTCCAGATTGGTCTCGGCTTTCAGCCCCTCGGCATCCTGCAATACGGTCCTCAGGCGATTGAGCGGGTCATAGGCGCGATCGGTCTTGCGCAGCAGCGCGTCGGTCACGCGGTCGGGATTGCCGCTCTTGTCGTAGCGGAAGCCGGTGGGGTTCTGCGAGGCGTCCTTGACCGCTTCCATTTGCCCCAAGGTATTGAACACCCGCGACAGCGTGCGCTTGAGCGTCCCATTCGCGGTCTTGATGTCCTCCTGCTTGGGGTTGCCGGCTTCGTCCAGCGTGTAGCTGAGCGTATTGCCGGCGTTGTCCGTGATCTTGGTCAGACGTTCGGCGGCGTCGTAGACAAAGCTGGTGGACACGTTGCCCGGTAGGGTGATCTTCTTCACCAAGCCCGTCGGCCAGTGCTCGACCCGGGTGATGCGGTCGTCGGTCTCCACGGCATTGTCGTCGCCACGCACCTTGCTCGCGGTCAGCCAGCCGCGCGGGTGATATTCATAGTCGGTCACGACCCCGTTGGCGTCCCGCACCGAAAGGGGCGTCCCGAAGGGGCTGTAGTTCAGTATCTCGGTGGTACCGCCCAGTGCATCGACACGCTGGCGTAGGTCACCTTTACGGTAAGGGCATGCGCCGTCCGGAACCGAGCATGTCGATGCGTCGCTGGTGTAATACCCGAAGGTCGTAACATCATTGACGTCGGTGCGCGGACCGTCGCTGGACTTCACCGCACCGACCGTGGCGCAGGCCGTGCCCGGAGCGGACAGATCGCTGTCCTCGCAGTAGTTGAGTGTGGCCACCCGTTGCTCGGAGGTTTTCGGGTCCTTGCGGGTTACCGTCAACAATTGCTGCCGACTGTTGTATGTAAAGTCAGTCTGCTGCACCAGCGTGCCGGAGGCGTCCTTCACTTCTTCCCGTTTGGGCCGTGAGGTTCCAGCATCGAACGTGGTGATGGCTGTGCGCTCCAGCACGTTGTTGAGGGAGGTCTGCACCGTGGAAGAGGTATCGCCATACTTTGTGACGACGGTTAGACCCGCGTTGTTGGACTCGGTAACGGTATCGTCGTAGTCCGTATAGGTCGTGGTAGTGGTCAGGCCGCCAATGGTCTCCTCGCGTACCGGTCGACGACGCGTGGTCGATTCGAAGTTAGTGACCTCTGTTCTACCGCCCGGGAAGGTCACCGTGGTCTGGGTCGGCGTGTACGCGTAGCCGTGTTCGACGGGGCCGTTTACCGAGCCAATCAGCCGGCTGAAGTCATCGTAGCGGTATTCGCGCAGGTGATCTCCGCTCTCCAGGATGGAGGTCAGCAGGGTGGTGCCGGCTTTGTAGCCATACTTGAACAGTTCGCCGCTGTCGTCGGCGACGCGCTCCAGCAAGCCGTCGGTCGAGTGCTGATACGTGATGAGGCGCCCGTCCGGCATAACGGCGGCCGAGACCTTGTGCGTGCGTTTAAGATCGGTGTACTCGTAGACGTATTGGATAGCGCGGCCTCGGTGCTCCGCACGCTCGAGGCGGTCCAAATGGTCGTAGCGTAGAGCAACGGTCTCGCTGCCGTTGTAGGTGATCTGAACGGGCTTGGCGGTGTTCTTCGGAGTCGGTGGACGGAAGTCGATCGACAGGCCTGGAAACTCGACGCGGATCATTCGTGCCCCGCCCGGGGTGTAATACAGCCTCATACCTGCGGAGCGATTGTCCCGGCTGCGATACATCTGCGTGCCACCGTCACGGCCAGCGGATACGGTCAGATTGGTTTGCTTTCCGTCGGGCGTGGTCAGGACGTAGTCGTAGCCGTCTTCGGACCTCATCAGTAAGTATTCATACGGCCCTCGCCAACCGAGTCCGTAGCTGCCGCCCGAGTCGGTCGAGTTGTACGTGCGAGTAAGGCCTAGCGGGCCGTGCCCAGCCGCGTCGGTCGCGGTTTCATGTTTGGAGCCGCGGGTTATGTCGCAAGGGTTGCCCTTGAGCGGGCCGCAGTGATTGGGCTGTCCGATCAGCTTTGCGGTGCGCAGGCTTCGAACGGACCATTGAAGATGGCTGAAGTTGCCATCGCTGTTGGGAGGGCCGCTGCGATCGACCTCTATGCTCTGGGGTAGGCCGACAAAAAGGGGCGGGTCCTTGAAAAAGAGGCCGTCCCGGTTCTCGACATTGTCGTGATTGGTGATGCGCTGCTTTGAGAATTCCGCGTCGCTGAAGACCGTCGCTCTGTCTAGCCTGCATTCCTTATCATTACGCTCGAACGCAGTGATTTTGTTGCTTCTTCTTTGGGAGTCGTACGGATCATCTCCCATCGCATCCCATGCCCCCAGTTCTATGATGGGCGCGCATGCATAGTTGTATTCCCCCCACCAGAACGTGAGGTAGTGCTTGTAAGCGACCTCAGCCTCAGCCTCGGTCCTAAACCACGCCCAACCGCGTTCCCATTGGCCGATTTCGTTCTTCTTCAGTACAGAGACTTGGTACTGGTGGTCTCCCGGATATGTCTGAAAGCGGCTTCCTTTGTACTTGTATTCCGCGCGATCCGTCTCTCCGATGTAGGAAACCTCGCGCAACGTGTCGTTCGTGGGAGACGACGCCCAAAGGTATTGCTCGGCCGCGCCTCGGCTGGTGAACTCTTTCGCTTCCAAGACATTGTTCGATGAGTCGTAGACGGTCAGATTCCATTTCCATGGCACGACGTCTGCCAGAGACGGGCTGGACCAGGCCGCGCAAAGACTAAGTGCGAGCGCAAATCCTTTCGTTTTCATGAAGTCTCCTTCAGGGTGTTCATTTGGTGCTTGCTCGTGAGGACGAATAGCCACCGATGGTTTGGCGGCAAGACGATGAGAAGAAATCTAGGAGCCGTGACTAGTAGCTGGAGCTATCCACGGCGGATGAATGCGTCGAAGGCCGACGGTGGCGCTCCCGGAACAACGAGATGAGAGTCGGGTGGAGATCTGTGTTCAGCCAGTCCCGGAATTTCACGGGCGGCGCTGATGCGATTAGTGGCAAGTCCATTTGCATTGCTCCTTAGCTCGCTCTTTATAGCGAAAGAACGTCGCTTCTGATGCGACATCCGGGGTGTTGGATGCCCAATGGCGCGGTAGGCATCCCATAGGCTCAAGATGCGTCGACGCTTATCTGTGCTTTCGTTCAGTTAATCCCGTTCATGTAAGGCGGTGTAGGTGCGCGCGCTGTGACGGGTCGTAAATTACCGCGCGGCTTGAAAGGGGTCTCACGAAACATGCTCGAGGAGGTGAAGGCCGATACGAAGGTATCAGTGCGCTCAGCCCATATCTGTAGGATTTCCCTGATTCGTCGTGGACATTTGTCTACGCGCACATAAGCGGGTGTCCACACATTGTCGCTCTACGGCCACATTTGCATCGGCGGCGCGCACTTTCGAAATGATTGTGTTGCAAATGGCGAGATGAACTCGGCTAAGTCGCCTCCCAGGACGAGGTGGTCGAGGGAGTCGATGATTCGAGTGTTTGTTGTGGACGATCACCCGTTGGTGCGGGTGGGGCTGCGCTGGCTGCTAGAAGCGCAAGCGGATATTCGAGTGATTGGCGAAGCCGCCACAGCGAGCGGCGCGATAAACGCGATTCCTGATGCTGTCCCTGACGTTGTCCTATGCGACTACCAGCTTCCAGATGGCAGCGGGCTCGAACTGATCCGGCAATTGCTGAAGCACGACCCGGCGATGAAGATCCTGATGGTGTCGATGGTCGACGGTGGACCCGTGCCGCGCAGGCTACTAGGGGCCGGTGCCCTGGGTTACGTATCCAAGGCTCGCGATGGCGCGGTGGTGGTGCGGGCCGTGCGCGAGGTCGCGCAGGGCCGGCGCTTTCTGGACGATGCCTTGGGCGGTCATCTCCTATTTGAATCCTCGCCCTTCGAGCGGCTGAGCGGGCGAGAACTGGAGATCGCGATGCTGATGATTCAGGGTAAGCGCAACTACGAGATCGCGGAAGCGCTGAATATCGCCGGCTCGACGGTGCGGACGTTGCGGGCACGGCTGCTGGCCAAGTTGGAGGTGCGCGGCGAGGCCGCGTTGACACGATTGGCGCTGGAGTACGGGCTGGTGCGAGGGCAGGGGTAGGGGTTGGAATCGCCAAGGCCGGGCAATGTCCGAATCCAACCGCGTTTTGGAGTGCTCGCAAATCCACCTTGTTTTTGGCGCTTTGCGCACACGAGCGTTTGGTCTCAGGACCAACCGACTGGAGAAAAACGGGGTGGAGAGAGAGGGAAGTTGGTGGATTCGTCCATTTTTACCGAGAGCCAAAACCAAACGCCCCTCGCAAAGGCCCGCCAGTAACGGGGCTTGCAGAGGGGCGTGCGGACAGCGGAGAGAGTTTTCCGCTAGAAGCTGGCGCGCCTGGAGGGATTCGAACCCCCGACCAATGGCTTCGGAAGCCACTACTCTATCCGGCTGAGCTACAGGCGCGTTGTCGGTGCGCACGAGGGTGTCGTGCGGCCGTGCATTCTAACGGAAACCGGCGGTTTGGGTGACTCTGTGTTGCCGACGGGCGCCAAGAGCCGGGAGAGGCCGTCGCCTGGGCCGCCCGAAAGGCCCAGAAGCCAAGCGGGGTAAGGCCCGGCGGCTTCCGGGGCGAGGCCGCGCCGCGCCCGCGCGGTACTCTATGCGTCTATGGAACACGCTCATTCCCCCCTGCCCGCGCCGGATTGGCGGCGGCGGTTGTCTCTGTATTGGAAGCTGACCCGCGGCGACCGGCCGATCGGGTGGCTGTTGCTGATGTGGCCGACCTGGTGGGGGCTGTGGATCGCCGCCGAGGGCGTGCCGCCGCTGTGGACGTGGTTCGTGTTCAGCGCCGGGGTGTGGCTGACCCGGGCGGCGGGCTGCGTGATCAACGATTACGCCGATCGCTGGCTCGATCCGCATGTCGAGCGCACCCGCCATCGTCCGCTGGCGACCGGCGAGGTACGCGGGCGCGAGGCCTTGCTGGTGTTCGCGGCGTTGATGTTGGCGGCGTTCGCGCTGGTGCTGACGATGAATCGGCTGACCGTGCTGATGAGCATCGTCGGGGTGGTGCTGGCGGCGAGTTATCCGTATCTCAAGCGCTATACCTATCTGCCGCAGGTGTATCTGGGCATGGCCTTCGGCTGGGGCATCCCGATGGCGTTCGCGGCGGTGCGCGGCGAGGTGCCGGCGTTGGGCTGGCTGTTGTATGCGGCCAATATTCTGTGGTCGACCGCCTACGACACCTGGTACGCCATGGTCGATCGCGAGGACGATCTGAAGATGGGCTCCAAGTCGACCGCGATCCTGTTCGGCGAGTTGGATCTGGTGGCGATCGGCGTGCTGTATGCGTTGATGTTCGCGACCTTGTACCTGGTCGGCGTGCACGCCTCGCTCGGTGTCTGGTATTACGCCGGGTTGGCGGTGGCCGCGGCGTTGGTGGTGTACGAGTTCGTCATCGCCCGCCATCGCGAGCGCGAGCCGTGCTTCCGCGCGTTTCTGCACAACCACTGGGTGGGGCTGACGATTTTCGCCGGCTTGGCGTTGGATTTGCTGTTGCGGGCGCGGGTCGTGGCGGCCTGAGGCGGACGGCCGTGTGAATCCGGCCTTTGCATACCTTCGGATAGGATCCAACACGCTTTTAGTGCATTTGCAGCCGGCCCCCACGGGCCTGGCCCGCATGCGCGCACGCAGCGCCGTCCTACCGAACCGAGATTCGCCATGTCCGCCATCGCCGCCCTGTCCGCTTCGCGCCGCCGCTGCGCCGGTTTCGCTCCGCTCGCGTTGATGGCCCTGGCCGCGGCGGCGACGTTGTTGCCGCAATCGGCGCAGGCGCAGTTCGCTACCGGCGGTTCCGGCCGATTCCGGCCCAATATTCTGTGGTTCGACTGGGGTACTCAACCCAACAACATTCCGCAGAGCGGCACCTCGGTCACCAACACCTTCACTGTGTCGGGCCAGGAGCTGCGGGTGACCTGCTCGCTCAGCAACATCAGCGGCGGCGCCTCGCCGTCGTTGCGCATCTACCGGCCGGGTGGGTGGAGCGGTGACGGCCTGGACGATCTGTACAACATCGGCGGCACCGGCACCTCCAACACCATGGACATCGGTTTGCGCAATCGCGTGGACGGGACCACGGTGGACTTCAACTTCGCCTGTTCGGCCACCATCGGCGCGCCCGGGCAGCCCAATCCGCCCGCGTATCAGCTCGATGGCCTGGTCGTGGCCGACGCCGAGCAGTCCTCGGGCAGCGAGTATCTGCAAGCGACGATTCCCACCACCAACGGCGGCCTGAGCACCAACTGGCGGATCATCGACCGCTTCCGCAATACCGCCTGCACCAGCGGCACGCCGACCACGCTGACCAACAACACCGGTTCCAGCACCTTGCGTTTCGGCGCCGCCCCGTTCTGCGCCAGCGGCCCGATGGGCGTGGCGTTCATGGAGAACGCGACCAGCGCGCAGGTGCAGTTCCGCGGCGGCGGCGGCTCGGCGGTGGCGCTGGGCGTGTTCATCGTCGAATCCACCGAACGCGGCGACGCGCCGGCCAGTTACGGCGACCCGGTGCATCTTTCGCAGTTCACCTGGAGCGGCGGCACGCTGACGCCGGGCACCACCACCGACATCAACGCCAACAGCTTCACCCTGGCCAGCCTGGTGCCGCCGAGCACGCGCCTGGGCACGGCGCTGGATTCGGAGGCCAACCCGCAGTACTCGGTCAACGCCGACGGCGACGATCTGACCGGCACGCCGGACGACGAAGACGCCTTCGCCGCGCCGCTGGGGACGGTGGTCGCCTTGCCCGGGCAGACCTACACCTCGCCGGCGATCGCCTGCACCGGGCCGGGCACGGTGCGCGGCTGGATCGACTTCAATCGCGACGGCGATTTCAACGACACCGGCGAGCAGTCCAGCAACAGTCCGACCTGCACCGGCACCACCACCGTCAGCCTCAATTGGACGGTGCCGGCCGGGGTGCAACCGGGCTTGAGCTACATGCGCGTGCGCATCGCCAGCAACGCCGCGCAGATCGCCACGCCGACCGGCACCGCCAACGACGGCGAGGTCGAGGATCACGTGCTGACCCTGGCCAACGCGCGCGTCACCGTGACCAAACAGGTCGATGCGCGCGCCAATGCCGCCGATCAGTTCACCGTCAGCCTGCTGCAAGGCACCACCTCGCTCGGCAGCGCCAGCACCAGCGGCACCGCCACCAGCGCCACCACCGGGGCGATCGCGCTCAATTCGGGCGTGGCCTACACCTTGCGCGATGCGCTCAGCGCCGGCACCACGCCGTTCGCGCGCTATCAAAAATCGCTGGCCTGCATCGCCAACCCCGGCAGCGGCGGCGCCGTGCCCGCGCCCGGCGCGGCCACCGGCAGCGGGCCGGTCGACTGGAGCCTGACCCTCAACCCGGGCAACGATCTGACCTGCACCATCCGCAACCGCGCCAGTCTGAGCAGCCTGCAGATCAACAAGGACGACGGCGGCCAGACCAGTTACACCCCCGGGACTACGCGCAATTACGTCATCACCGTGCGCAACAACGGGCCCGATGCGGTGGTCGCCGCGCAGGTGACCGACCCCTTGCCGAACGGGGTGACATTGACCGGCCCGTGGAGCTGCAGCGCCAGCGCCGGCTCGGCTTGCAGCGCCGGGACCGGCGGCGACGCCGGCGGCAGTTCGGTCAGTTTGACCGTGGATCTGTTGTCGGGCGGCACCGCGACGATCACGGTGCCGGTGCGCTACAGCGAGAATCCCGGCGATTACTGATCGGCGTTCGGCGCCCGGGGCCGGGTGAGTCCGGGCCCCGGCGGCGTCCGCCGTCGGGGCATCGCGGCCGAGGCCGGCGTCGCGCGGCACTGCGCGAAACCGCGATTGCGGGCAATGACCGGCGCCCGGCGTTAGCGTGCAATGGACGCTCTGTCCTCAGCGAGTACCGCCATGCGCCTGTCCGCTCTGCATCCGCTGTTCGCGCCGATGGTGTTGGCGCTGCCGCTGTGGTTCGTCATCGGCGCGGCCCGCGCCGAGGGCGCCGCCGCGCCGACCCGCGAGCATTACGCGCCGCCGGGTTGGGAAAGCTCCTATCACGAGCTTCATTACTCGCCGGTGGTCAAGATCGGCGACCGGGTGATCGTCTCGGGCATTCCGGCGCTGGAAGGCGCCGACGACGAGGCCAAGGCGCGCGCGCTGTTCCGCGAACTGCAGGCGCATCTGCGCAGCGCCGGCGCGGAGCTGGAGGACGTGGTGGAGTTGCAGAGCTTCCATGTCGCCCGCGATCACGACGAATTCCGCAAGCGGGCGGAGGTGGTGCTGAAGGTGCATCGCGAATTCTTCAAGGACCACTACCCGGCGTGGACCGCGGTGGCCACGCCCGCGCTGTTCTCCAAGAACGCCAGTTTCGAGCTGCGCGCCGAGGCGGTGATCGGATCGGGGAAGCGGCCCAAGGCCGATATCGCGGCGCCGAAAAAGCCTTGATCGATCCAGCGGCCGCGTCGGCGGCAATGTGGTGAACCTTCGCGCAGTGCGCGTGGATGCGTCGCGCGCGGGCGACGACCGGGCTAGCCGCGAGCGAGCCGGCAGGCGCGTTCGCGCTGGTGTTGAGGCAACGCGCCTGGCCCGAACGCCTGTTCATTCGCCGCGCCGCGAACGCGCGCGATGACGCCCCGCGCTGGCCGCGCCGCCCATCCTGCGACTAATGTCCTAGTGGCCCACACCGCCCACGCTTGGACAATCGCCAAGCCCCGTCGCAGGAACCCCGTCATGACTTCAGCCGCCGCCTCCGCATCCGCCGACGGCCCGCTCGCGCGCTTCGCCCTGCGCAGCGCCGCCTGGGCCGAACGCTGGTTTCCCGACGCGTACGTGTTCGCCGCCTTGGGCGTGGTGATCGTCGCCTTGGCGGCGCTGGCGTTCGGCAGCACCCCGACCGCCACCGCCAGCGCGTTCGGCGACGGCTACTGGAGCCTGATTCCTTTCACCATGCAGATGGCGTTCGTGGTCATCGGCGGTTACGTCGTCGCCACCGCGCCGGCGGTGGCGCGGGTGATCGACGCCCTGGCGCGGGTGCCGCGCAGCGGCCGCGGCGCGATCTGCTACGTCGGCTTGATCAGCATGCTGACCTCGCTGCTGAGCTGGGGCTTCTCGCTGGTGTTCGGCGGCCTGCTGGTGCGCGCGCTGGCGCGGCGCGAGGACCTGGACATGGATTACCGCGCCGCCGGCGCGGCGGCGTATCTGGGGCTGGGCGCGGTGTGGGCGATGGGGCTGAGTTCTTCGGCCGCGCAGTTGCAGGCCAATCCGGCCAGCATGCCGCCGGCGCTGCTGGCGATCACCGGGGTGATTCCTTTCAGCGAAACCATCTTCCTGTGGCAATCGATCGTGCTCACCGCGGTGTTGATCGCGGTGTCGCTGCTGATCTGTTTCGTCACCGCGCCGCGCGGCGGCTCGGTGCGGCGCGCGCGCGATTTCGAAGGCGCCGAACAACTGGCCGCGGACGAAAAACACGCCGCCTCGCTGCCGCCGCGCACGCGTCCGGGCGAATGGCTGGAATACAGCCCGCTGATCACCGTGGCGCTGGCGGCAATGAGCCTGGGCTGGCTGGCGTACGAGTTCGCCAACAAATCCTGGATGAGCGCGATCGCCAATCTCAACACCTACAACTTCCTGTTCCTGACCGCCGGCCTGTTGCTGCACTGGCGTCCGCGCAGCTTCCTCAACGCGGTCGCGCGCGCGGTGCCCAGCACCACCGGCGTGCTGATCCAGTTTCCGTTGTACGGCGGCATCGCCAGCCTGTTGACCGCGGCCAAGGGCAGCGACGGACAGACCTTGGCCCACCATCTGTCGACGGTGTTCGTGCATATCGCCAGCACCGAGACCTTCACCCTGGTGATGGGCGTGTACTCGGCGGTGCTGGGGTTCTTCGTGCCGTCCGGCGGCGGCAAGTGGATCATCGAAGCGCCGTACGTGATGCAGGCGGCCAACGATCTGCAGGTGCACCTGGGCTGGGCGGTGCAGGTCTACAACGCCGCCGAGGCGCTGCCCAACCTGATCAACCCGTTCTGGATGCTGCCGTTGCTGGGCGTGTTGGGGTTGAAGGCGCGCGATATCGTCGGCTTCACCTTCATCCAGTTGCTGGTGCACATCCCGCTGGTGCTGGGTCTGTTGTGGTTGCTCGGACTGACCTTGAGCTATCACCCGCCGGTCATGCCCTAGGCGCAATCGCTGCGCCGCGCAAGCGGAAAAATCCTACCCCACCGCGCGCCGATGCCCGACTGACGCGGACCGGCCGCGGGCGCGATTCTGTGTCGGTGGAGACGCCGCTCGGGCTGCAGCGGCGGGAGCGCGATAAGGAGGTCGCGCTCCGCCTCCACACCCGGAAAAACCGCGGTTTTTTCCGCTGCCGCGCGGGCGTTTCTCAGCCTGTGCGATGCGTTTTGGAGACAATGGCTGCACGCGACAGGGAAGGGAATTCCGGCGTTGTAAACGGACTTCGAACGCAGCAGGGGAAGGGACTTCGGCAGGCAAAAAAGGACATCGGCAACGGACCAGGGAGCCTCGCGCGCGGCATGCGTCCTCGTCGGCTCGACGCACGCGATGAAGGTCCACACCGATTCGGCAGGGACGCCGGTCATCAGCACACCCCCGCCCGATTCGATCGGCGCGCCAGGAGGCGACGCGTAGGGACACACCGCCAAGGACGGCGGGCGATCGGAATCGGGGATGCGCCCTGGATGGCGCGCGTGGCGGAATGGATTCCGCCATCGGGCGGCGCGGGATAGGGCGCCGCATGCGGCTTCGCCGCGCGAACTTGCACGGGCCGGTGGCGTCGCGGACGCTATTGCCGCACCGCACCGCACCGCACCGCACCGCACCGCACCGCACCGCACCGTGCCGTGCCGTGCCGTGCCGCATCGATGCGGCACCGTGCCGGTCGCGGCTGCTCGGCCCACGGCCCACGGCCGTCTGCCGGGCGAATATGCATATTCGCCGGAAGTCATCACAAAACCCCGGTAGCGACCCGTCCCGATTGTGTGATCGCGGCGGCGAAGCGTGGAAAGCGGCCGGGTTAGCGTGCTGCCGTCGCCGGGGAAGCGACCGGTCCGGCCGTCCGGACACCCCGGCCACACGGTCCGATCCGCCCGACCCAGAAGGGCCGCCAGCGCGCTTGGCCACCCGACTTCGCCATGGGGAATCTCATGAATCCGATCAAGCTCTCGCGCATCGCCTTATCGGGCCTGTTGGCCGTGGGCGGCGCCCAGGCCGCCACGCCCGCTCACTACGTCGTGTTCGAAATGGACCGGCAAGGGCGTGCCGAACCGGTGTTCTACACCCAGGTGCAGCTGACCGATCCGGATCGCGACCGGCAAGGCGCGAACGCGCCCGAGCGCGGCGTGGAGCGGGTGCCGTACCGGATCTCGCGCGATGGCGCCAAGAGCGCGGCCGTGTACGAAGCGCAGGTGCCGAATTTCATCCGCGCCGAATTCGCTCGCGATCCCGAGCACGGCGACGGCGAGATCGAACTGCATCCCTTGGTCCGCGATCCGCATCGCGCCTTCGTGGTGCGGGTGCCGGTGGATGAGGCCGATACGATCGAGCTGATCGGCAACGGCAATGCCAAGTCCGCCCAGCGCATCGATCTGCGCGAACTGGCGATCCGCTCCTCGCAGCTGCCGCTGGCGGCGACGATGCTGGCGCGCGCGCCGTGGTCGTTGTCCGGGCAGAGCCAGGACAAGGCGGTCAAGGCGGCGAACTCGGCCAACCGCATGGACATCCTGGTCATCGGCGACGGTTACACCAACGCCGAGCAGACCACGTTCGCCAATCACGCCGCGGCCTTGAAGACGGCGATGTTCAACGTCAGTCCGTACAAGGAATACCAGAGCTTTGTGAACTGGCAGGCCGGTTTCGTCGCCTCGGCTCAGTCCGGCGCCGATCATCCGCCGTATCAGGCCGGTTGCACCACGACCAGCTGTTGCGCCGATGGCGATGCGCGCAACGATCCGCGCGCCGGCCAGTTCGTCAACACCGCGCTCGATGCGACCTTCTGCACCAGCCAGATCCACCGTCTGCTGACCACCCGTTCGTCCAAGGTGATGGCGGCGGCGGCGAACTTTCCGGATTGGGACAAGATCCTGGTGACGGTCAACGATCCGGTCTATGGCGGCGCCGGCGGCTCCTATGCGACGGTTTCGGCGCATACCAGCGCCTCGCTGATCGCGATCCACGAATTCGGCCACAGCTTCCACGGCTTGGCCGATGAGTACACCACGCCGTATCCGGGCTTCCCGGCTTGCAGCGATGTCAGCGGCAGCGCGCCGTGCGAAGCCAACGTCACCAACCAGACCAACGCCACTCTGGTGAAGTGGCGCAGCTGGTTCACCCCGGGTCAGCCGATTCCGACCCCGGCCGGCACCAGCGGCACCGGCTTGTTCCAGGGGGCGCGCTATCTGAGCAGCGGCATGTACCGGCCGGTCGACAACACCTGCCTGATGCGCTCGCTCGGCAGCACCTTCTGCCCGGTCTGCCGACAGGAATATGTGCGCAAGCTGTACCGCGGCGGCTTCGGTTCGCCGTCGGCCGGCATCGATCTGATCGAGCCCGGCACCGAGGCGCCGTCGCCGGCCAGCACGGTCGCTTATGCGCGCGGTACGACCAAGCGCTTCTCGGCGACCTTGCTGCGGCCGAGCATCGGCACGGTCGGCGTGCAGTGGTATCTGGACGGCGTGGCGATCTCGGGCGCGACCGCCGCGACCTACGATTTCCGCCAGGACGCGGCTACGCCGGCCACGCGCACTTTGGAACTGCGCGTCACCGATCAGACCGCGTTCGTGAGCGCGGCGATGGCCGGCGATCTGCTCAAGCATTCGCGCACCTGGACGATCCGGGTCAACGCGGCGGCAAAACCGGCGCTGGCCTTGGCGGGGCAGCCCTGAGCGGTTGATCGAGCGCGCGCGGCTCACAGCACGCGCGCGCAGACCCAGGCGTCCACGCGTTGCACGCCGGCGCGACGCAGCGTGCGCGCGGCGGCGTGCAGGGTCGCGCCGGTGGTCATGACGTCGTCGATCAGGATCGCGTGCGCGGGGGGCGGCGCTCGCTCGCGCCATGCGAAGGCGTCGCGCAGATTGCGGCGTCGCTGCGCGGCGTCCAGGCGCGATTGCGCGGGCGTATCGCGCTGGCGGACCAAGGCGTCGGCGAGCACCGGCAGGCGCAGCGCTCGCGCGAACGGTCGGGTGAGTTCCAGCGCTTGATCGTAGCCGCGTTGGCGCAGACGGGCGGGGTGCAGCGGGATCGGTATCAGCACCGGAGCGGGGCGCACGGACGGTGAGCCGGCGCTTGCGCGGAGCGGCGACGTGCGCGAAGTACCGGCGATGTCGGCAACGGCGCGCGCCGGATCGCGCGCCAGCGACGACCCACGGCCCGGCCTGTCGGCGGCGTGCGTCGATTCGCATCCAGGCGCCGCGCGCGCATCGGGCCGAGGGTCCAGGGCAGGGGGACGATCGCTGGCGAACTTGGCGGCGAAGCTCCGCGCCATCATCGTCGCGAGCAATCGCCCCGCGGCGAGGTCGCGATGGAACTTGAAGCGCGGCAACAGCCGATCCAGCGGCGCGCGATACGCGCAGGCGGCGTGCAGCTCGGTCACCAGCGCAGGTTGGCGCAGGCAAGCGCCGCAGAGCGCCGGCGAATCGCTCGCCGCCGCACTCGCCAGCGGCATCGCGCAGCGCAGGCAGGCCGCCCCCATCCACGGCCACGCCGCCTCGCAGGCGCGGCACAGATCGCACCCGTCGATACCGGCTTCAGCGCAGACCAGACAGCGCGAGGGCCATAGCGACCAGCCCAGACGGCGCCAGAATCCGTCGCCGCGTGGCGCATCTATCGCGGAGGCGGCGGACGTCATGGGGCGAGTTTGGCCGGCCGGCAGCGATAACGCCGTCGGAGGATTGCCGAAGCCGGGGTGGGGAAAGGCCGCGATTCCGAGCGCATTTGCCCGAGGGGCGGCGCGAGGGGGGCATTCGCGCGCCCGCGGCCGTCGCCGTGCTCGGGCGACTTGCACCGAGCGTCGCAGACATCGGGCCCGGGGACGGCCAACTCCCGCCAGTCGCTGTCAACTAAATTGCGCCACCGTCGGTTGACAGTCGCGCCCCCGCTTCCCAGACTGCCGGCTCCGGCCGCTTGCGGCCGGTCCCCCTTTGCCCGCCGTCAGTGCAATCCCGCTGGAGCCAGCCCCGGTGTCTATGTCTTCCTCCACTCCGCTACGCCACGACTGGTCCCGCGCCGAAGTCCGCGCCCTGTTCGACCTGCCGTTTCCCGAGCTGCTGCACCGCGCCGCCAGCGCGCACCGGGAGAACTTCGACCCCACCGAGGTCCAGGTCAGCACCTTGTTGTCGGTCAAGACCGGCGGTTGCCCGGAAGACTGCAGCTACTGCCCGCAGGCCGCGCGCTATCACACCGGCGTGGACGCGACCAAGCTGATGAGCACCGAGGCGGTGATCGAGAAAGCCAAGCAGGCCAAGGCCGCCGGTGCCTCGCGCTTCTGCATGGGCGCGGCCTGGCGCTCGCCCAAGGACCGCGACATCCCGAAGGTCGCGGCGATGATCCGCGAAGTGAAGGCGCTGGGCCTGGAAACCTGCGCGACCCTGGGCATGTTGTCGGGCGATCAGGCCAAGTCGCTGAAGGCGGCCGGCCTGGACTACTACAACCACAACCTGGACACCGCGCCGGAGTTCTACAACGAGATCATCCACACCCGCGAGTTCCAGGACCGCCTGGACACGCTGGAACACGTGCGCGACGTCGGCATGAAGACCTGCTGCGGCGGCATCGTCGGCATGGGCGAGTCGCGCGGCCAGCGCGCCGGACTGCTGCAGACCCTGGCCAACCTGCCGGCGCATCCCGATTCGGTGCCGATCAACCGTCTGGTCCAGGTCGAAGGCACGCCGCTGGCCGGCACGGCCGAGCTGGATCCGTTCGAATTTGTGCGCACCATCGCAGTTGCGCGTTTGATGATGCCCAAGTCGATGGTCCGCCTGTCGGCCGGACGCGAAGCGATGAGCGACGAACTGCAGGCCCTGTGCTTCCTGGCCGGCGCCAATTCGATCTTCTACGGCGAAAAACTGCTGACCACCGGCAACCCCGACACCGAGCGCGACCTGGCCCTGTTCGCGCGCCTGGGCTTGAAACCCATGCAAATCGTCGAGACCGCCGGCACCGTCCATGCGAGTATTGAGGAACATTCCGAACAGCCCGCCCACACCTGCGCCGCTTGAAGCGGCGGAGCCTCCGCGATGAGCAGCCAGCGAACCCTTTGGCGCGAACGGATTCAAACAGCCCAGGCCCAGCGCGTGGCGAACGCGCGCAGCCGCACCCATCGCGTGGTCACCCACCGCGACGGCGCGCGCTGCGAAGTCGAAGGCCGATCGCTGGTCAACTTCTGCGGCAACGACTATCTGGGCCTGTCGCAGCACTTCGCGGTGACCAACGCGTTCCAGGACGCGGCCTCGCGCGAGGGCACCGGCGGCTTGGCTTCGCATCTGGTCTGCGGCCATCACGCTCAGCATGAAGCGCTGGAACGCGAACTCGCCGATTGGCTAGGATCGCCGCGCGCGTTGCTGTTCGGCAGCGGCTTTCTGGCCAACATCGCCGCGGTGCAAGGTTTGCTGGAAGAAGACGACGTCTGCGTGCAGGACCGTCTCAACCACGCCAGCCTGATCGACGCCGCGCGCCTGGCCGTTTGCCGTTTGCGCCGCTATCCGCACGCCGATCCCGAAGGCGCGATCCGGCAGCTGCGCAACGTCCCCGATGGCTTGGCGATGCTGGCCACCGACGGCGTTTTCAGCATGGACGGCGACATCGCGCCGTTGCGCGATCTGGCCCTGGTGGCGCGCGCGCAGAAAGCGGTGCTGTACGTGGACGACGCGCACGGCGTGGGCGTCACCGGCCCCGACGGCCGCGGCAGCGTCGCCGCGGCGCGGTTGTCGACCCAGGAAGTGCCGCTGCAGTTGGCGACCTTCGGCAAGGCGCTCGGCAGTTACGGCGCGGCCTTGCACGGCGATGCGGATTTGATCGGCCATCTGGCCGAAACCGCGCGCAGCCATCTGTACACCACCGCCTTGCCGCCGGCGCAGGCCGCGGCCACGCGCGCGGCGATCAAGCTGGCGCGCAACGACCATTGGCGGCGCGAGAAGCTGACCGAACTGGCCGCGCACTTCCGCGAACGCGCCGGCAAGCTCGGACTGGAATTGCTGCATTCGACCACGCCGATCCAGCCGGTGATGTGCGGCGACGACCGCCGTGCGCTGGCGATGGCGCAGGCGCTGGAGCAACAAGGTTATTGGGTCGCCGCGATCCGTCCGCCGACCGTGCCCGAGGGGCGCGCGCGCTTGCGGGTGACGTTCTCGGCGCTGCACACCCGCGAACAAGTCGACGGCCTGATCGAGGCCTTGGCGCGCGCGGCCGAACGCGTGGCGATCGAGCGCAGCGACAACGGCGCGGAAGCGCCGGCCACCGTGGCGCGATGAGCGCAAACCCGTCTTCGACCGCCGGCGCGAACTCGGCGGCCGCATCGATCGCGCAAACCGATCTGGCGCAAATGCTGGCCGGTCTGCAAGTCGATGTGCGCGAAGGCGAGTACGTGTACGCCACTGCTTCCGATACGCGCTCGCCGCTGCGCGAGCTCGCGTTGGCGACGGTGACCGAGAACGAAGGCCTGACCTGCGTGCTGCGCCGGGCCGATGCCGACGCGCACGGGCTCAAGTACGAGTTCGTCGCCGCGTGGCTGACCTTGCGCGTGCACTCGGCGCTGGAAGCGGTGGGTTTGACCGCCGCGCTGTCGCGTGCGCTGACCGGGCACGGTATTCCATGCAATGTGTTGGCCGGGTTCTATCACGATCATTTGTTGGTGCCGGCGGATCGGCGCGATGAAGCGATAGCGGCGCTGCATGGTTTGCGCGATGAGGCGGCGGGGTGAGGGAGTCGCTCGCACCTCGACAACCGCGCCTGCCCCCTGCCGTCATTCCCGCGAAGGCGGGAATCCAGAGACTTCAGCGCCATCTTTCCAGATCGTCATTCCCGCGAACGCGGGAATCCAGCGACTTCAAACGTTCTCGCACGAAAGGCACTGGATGTTCGGCTCCGCCGAAGTAAAGCGGAGCCCGCCTTCGCGGGAATGACGGCAAAAGCAGCCACGACGCGAAATTCTAGGATCGTCGCTGTCGCCGGCATCAGCATCGAATCGAACCGCAGCACTCGCAACACCCGCACACCCAGACCAGCACCAACGCACCGCAGTACGGACCACCAGCCCCCATGTACATCCAAACCACCGGCGCCCCCCCCGACTCCGGCCGCCCGGTCATCGCGCTGATCCACGGCTGGGCCATGCACGGCGGTTTGTTCGCCCCGCTGGTCGAACGCTTGTCGCCGCACTACACCCTGCACCTGATCGACCTGCCCGGCCACGGCTACGCCCGCGAAGACACCAGCGCGCTCGATCCGGCTGCATTGGCGGCGCAACTGGTCGAACGCATTGCCGACGCCTACTGGCTGGGTTGGTCGCTCGGCGGCCAGGTCGCGCTGCGCGCAGGTTTGGACCATCCGCAGCACGTACGCGGCCTGATCATGATCGCCTCATCGCCGCGCTTCGTCGTCGGCGAGGACTGGCCGCACGGCGTCTCGCCCGATTTGTTCCGCAATTTCGGCAGCGCCCTGGAGCGCGATTTCCGCGGCACGTTGGAAGGGTTCCTGGCGCTGGAAGCGCTGGGTTCGGCCAGCGCCCAGGAGGAGTTGCGCGCCTTGAGGCAGCAGGCGTTCGAACGCGGCGAACCGGCCGAGCGCGCCTTGCACGAAGGCCTGACCCTGCTCGACGGATTCGACGTGCGCGGCGAACTGCCGCGCCTGCAAGTGCCGAGCCTGTGGATCTCCGGACGCCGCGACCGCCTGGTGCCGGCCGGGGCGATGCCGGCCGCCGCCGCGCTCGCGCCGCAAGCGCGCAGCGTGGTGATCGCCCACGCCGGTCACGCGCCGTTCCTGGGCGCGCCCGATGAGGTGACCCAAATCATCGAGACCTTCATCGGCGAAACCCAGGCCGACGCGGCACCGGCGTAAGGCGCCGCGTCGCCGCGTCGGCCCCCGACAACGCGATGCGCTCCGCCTCACCCGCGCGGCCGCGACCCGATCGCGATCCGCGCGTCGCTCTCTACCGTCATACGCACCACGCAACCCAGAAATTCCCATGACCGATCTGTTCGACCACCGCCAAGTCCGCCGCTCGTTTTCCCGCGCCGCGCACGGCTACGACAACGCCGCCGCCCTGCAGCGCGAGGTCGGCGCGCGCCTGTCGGAAACCCTGGATTACCTCGACGATCGCGCGCCCGAAGTGGTGGTCGACATCGGCTGCGGCCCCGGCCATCTGAGCGCGGCGATGCAGAAGCGCTGGCCGCGCGCGCAGGTGATCGCGCTGGATCTGGCCCTGCCGATGCTGCGCGAAGCGCGCACCCGCTTCGGCGAAGGCGGCTGGCGCCCGCGTGTGCTCGGCGGCGCGCGCCGGCCCGAGGCGATCTGCGCCGACGCGCGCGCGCTGCCGCTGCGCGACGCCAGCGTGGATGTGCTGTTCTCCAACCTGTGCCTGCAATGGGTCGAAGACCTGCCGGCGGTGTTCGCCGGTTTCCGCCGCGTGCTCAAGCCGGGCGGTCTGCTGCTGGTGTCGACCTTCGGCCCGGACACCTTGTTCGAACTGCGCGGCGCCTTCGCCCAGGCCGACGCCGCGCCGCACGTCAGCCTGTTCCCGTCGATCGCCCAGTTCGGCGATGCGCTGATCGCGGCCGGGTTCAAGAACCCGGTGCTCGACCGCGACGAATTCACCCTCGGCCATCCGGACCTGGGCCATCTGATGCGCGAACTGCGCACGCTCGGCGCGACCAACGCGATGGTCGACCGCCGCCGCAGCCTCACCGGCCGCGCCCGTTTCGCCCGCGCCGCCCAGGCCTACGAGCCGCTGCGCGACGGCAACGGGCAACTGCCGGCGACCTGGGAAGTGATTTACGCCCACGCCTGGGGCCCGGAGCCGGGCACGCCGATCCGGGTCGGCGGGGTCGATGAGGTGCAGGTGCCGGCCTCGAGCATCCGGATCAGGCAGCGGCCGTGAGCGCGCGCCGGCAGGCCCTGTGGGCGGTGCTGATCGCGCTGGCGTCGGCCTTGTTCTTCACCTGCACCTACGTGCTCAACCGCGCCGCCGCCAACGGCGGCGGGCATTGGGCCTGGACCGCGGCGCTGCGTTACCTGTTCACCCTGCCGATGCTGGCGGTGGCGATGCCGTTGCTCGGCGGCATCCGGCCGGTGTGGCGGGCGATCCGCGCCCATCCCGGGCCGTGGCTGTGGTGGAGCGGGATCGGGTTCGTGCTGTTCTACGTGTGCCTGAGCTATGCCGCGGCCAGCGGGCCGTCGTGGCTGATCGCCGGCACGTTCCAGCTCACGGTGATCGCCGGAATGCTGTGCGCGCCGTTCTTGTACCGCGATGCGCGCGCGCGGATTCCGCTGCCGGCGCTGGCGGCCGGCGCGGTGATCGTGGCCGGGGTGCTGCTGCTGCAACTGGGGCACGGCGGCGGCCGGCTCGACCGCGACGGCTGGATCGCGCTGGTGTGCGTGGCGATCGGCGCGGTGGCTTATCCGCTGGGCAATCGCGGACTGCTGCTGCACCTGGAAAAGAGCGGGATCGAGCTCAACGCCAGCCAGCGCGTATTCGGCATGACCCTGGCCAGCCAGCCGATGTGGTGGGCGCTGGCGGCGTATGCGGGCGCCGGCACCGGCCTGCCGTCGTCCGGACAGATCGCGCTGGCCGCGGGCGTGGCGCTGGGCGCCGGGGTGATCGCGACGGTGTTGTTCTTCCAGGCCACCGGCATGGTCCGCAACGATCCCACCGCCCTGGCCGCGGCCGAGGCGATGCAGGCGGCGGAGATTCTGTTCGCCACCGTGATCGGCGCGCTGTGGCTCGGCGAAGCCTGGCCGCAGGGCCGCGCCCTGGCCGGCGCCTGCGTGGTCATGTTCGGCATCGTCGTCTTCAGCGTGGTCGCCGCGCGCGCGGCGGCCGGCAACGAGCGCAAGGTCAAGCAGTTGCGCAGCGATCGGGGCGGCTGAGGCCGCCCGGCGAGGCGTGGCGCGCAACGTCCGGCCGCGCGTCCCGCCTCGCGCCGACTCCGGCTAGACTGCAACGCTCATTCTCGCGGGAGTGGATCCGGGTATGCGCAAGGCCCTGTGGGCGCTGACGATCGCGTTGGCCTGCATCTGCATGCCGGCCGCGGCGCAATCGCTGAAGGTCGAGGTGCTGATGACCGACAGCGACCTGCAGACGCCGCCGGTCGGCGCGGCGGTGATGCTCAGCGAGGTCGCCGAACGCCCCCAGGACGTGGTCCGGTTCAGTCTGCCGCATCGTCAGGAGGGCTACTGGCTGCGGCTGACCAGCCAGCGCTCGATCAAACCCGGCGACGGCCTGATGCTGGTGGTGCGCGGCCCGCGCGCGATGGGTCCGTTGCTGTATTACCCGCCGGGCGGGGCCAACCTGCGCGAGATCGAAGACGCCGAACACGGCGGGGTGCCGCTGTTGCGGCGCGGCTGGGTGCTGTCGCTGCCCAACGGCTGGCCGACCTCGACGGTGGCCTATGTGCGGATCAAGGGCCGCGCGGCGGTGAGCGAGCTGCGCCTGTCGTTCGCCAGCATTCCGGAGCTGGCCCGGCAAGAGCGCGGCGACGCGCGCTTCATGGCCGCCGCGTTCACCGCGATGATGTTGATGGCGGTGGCGATGGTCGGCGTGTGGGTGGTGTTCCGCGACTTCGTCTATCTCGGGTATGGCGCCTACCTGGCGTGCATGGCCACCTACCTGTTGCTCAGATCCGGCGATGCCTCGGAGATGTGGGGCCTGGCCGAGATGGCCAGCGAGCCGGCGGTGGGCTGGGCGCTGGCGACCCTGGCGACGATCTTCCAGCTCGGTTTCAGCCTGCGCTTTCTCGATCTGCCGCGGCTGATGCCGCGCACCGCGTGGGTGCTGCGCAGCATCCAGTGGGCGAACATGTTCTGGCTGCTGGTGCTGGTCTTGTTCCGCGAACACGTCTACGGCTGGTGGTACATCGGCGGCAATGCCTTGCTGCTGCTGGGCGTGCCGCTGATGTTGGTGATCGCGGTGGTGGCCTGGCGCAAGGGCGCGCCGTACGCGGGGTATTACCTGCTGGGCTGGACCCCGATGCTGGTGCTGGCCGGCGCCCTGGCGGCCAACATGCTCGGGCTGCAGGACGCCGAGTGGGCCGAGCGCGGCCTGGCCCTGACCGCGGTGCTGGAGTCGGCGGTGTTGGCGCTGGCCTTGAGCCAGCACGCGGCCAACCGCCATCGGATCGTGCTGCTGGCGCGGCAATCGGCCGAACGCGACCCGCTCACCGGCGCGCTCAATGCCCAGGCCCTGGAGCAGATGCTGCAGGCCTGGTCCTCGCCGGGCAGTCTCAACGTCAACACCTACGGATTGCTGTTGGTGGACCTGGACGCCTTCAGCGAGATCAACGGCCGTTACGGCCGCGCGGTCGGCGACGCGCTGCTGCAACAGGCGCTCTCGCGCATGCGCGGCGCGCTCGGTCCCGACGACACCATCGCGCGCATGGAGGGCGATTGCTTCGGCATCGTCAGCGAATGCGAGCGCAGCGAAAGCGAGGCGCTGGCGCGGCGCATCGGCGAGGCGTTCGCGCAACGGCCGTTCCGCATCGACGGGCACGAGATCTCGGTCAGCGTCAGCATCGGCCTGGCCATGTCGCAGCGCGGCGAGCAAGTGCCGGCCTTGTTCGAACGCGTGCGCACGGCGCTGCGCAACGCCACCGCCGCCGGCCGCAACGCGGTCAGCGTGGCGCAGAGCAGCGGCCGCGATACCGCGGTGATACTGCAGGCCGAGTAGCCGGGAACCGGGCGCGGGCAGCAGGCAATGGGCGCGGCAACGCGCGAGCGAGGATGCATCCGGGATGCCGGATGCACTGAATTCGCCGATGAATTACATGTTTTTTACGATTCCGCGTTCCCCGATCTCCTCACACCGCGCTAACGCAGCTGACCGGACCGGCGCGGTTAGCTGAACATCCGCGTCCGCGCGCCGCGTCTTCACCTGCATTGCATCGGCCTGGGCCTAGTTTGGGTCCATGGAACGCGTTGGGCGTTTAGGCATGTCGATGCAAGCCATGAGCAATCACAACGAAACGGACGTCGTCGCCGCGGTTGCCCAGGCGATCGATATGGGCGAATACCGGGAGCACTTCCACCGCGAGTTCCGCTTCGCCCCGTACTACAGCGCCGGACGCGAATGGCCCGATTACGAGCCGGCTTACCGCTACGGCTACGACCGATTTCTGCACTGCGGCGGGCGCCGCTTCGAGGAGGTCGAGCAAGAACTGGCGCGCGAGTGGGCCCATTGCCGGGCCGCCTCGCGCCTGCCCTGGACCGAAGCGCGCGAAGCGGTGCGCGACGGTTGGCATCACATCGAGCGCAGCCTGCCCCACGCGCTCGATCGGCCCTTGCGCTGACAGCCCGCGCACCGGCCCTGCTCCCTGGTCTCTCTCCCCCGGGGAGTCTGCTGGTCGCCCGCATCGGGCGACCTTTTTTTTGCGGCCGGTTTTGCGGCCGAGATTGGCGCAGGCGTGATTGCGGTTGCTTTGCCGCTTCGGGTTTGCCGACCCCGAATCCCCACGCGCCAATCCCGGCTTGGTAGCATTCGGTTCCCACCGTATGGGGCCGAACCATGGCCGACACCCCCGAAAAGCCCAACCGCGCGCAAGCCGAAGCCGCGGTCCGCACCTTGCTGGCCTGGGCCGGCGAAGATCCCGCCCGCGAAGGCCTGCTGGACACGCCCAAGCGCGTGGTCGAAGCCTATGGCGACTGGTTCAGCGGCTACACCGACGACCCGCGCGAGTATCTGGCGCGCACGTTCGAGGAAGTGGCCGGCTACGACGAAATGATCGTGCTGCGCGACATCGAGTTCGAAAGCCATTGCGAGCACCACATGGCGCCGATCATCGGCAAGGCGCATGTGGGCTATTTGCCCAGCGGCAAAGTGGTCGGCATCAGCAAACTGGCGCGGGTGGTGGAAACCTATGCGCGCCGTTTCCAGGTGCAGGAAAAGATGACCGCGCAGATCGCCCAGTCGATCCAGGACGTGCTGCAGCCGCTCGGCGTGGGCGTGGTGATCGAGGGCGCGCACGAGTGCATGACCACCCGCGGCGTGCACAAGCGCGGGGTGAGCATGATTACTTCGAAGATGCTGGGGATGTTCCGCGACGATGCGCGTACGCGGGCGGAGTTTTTGCGTTTTATCGACGTAGGCCCGGGGCGCTGATTCCAAGCACCCACGATCTGCTCCCTCTCCCGCTTGCGGGAGAGGGTTGGGGTGAGGGCACGCGGCGCTACGATCTCGCGTCGTAACTTAGTTCGCGCGCGCCCTCATCCGCCCTCCGGGCACCTTCTCCCGCAAGCGGGAGAAGGGAAAACTCAGCCAACCTTCGCCAACAGCGAATCGCCCCGCGCCGCCACCGGCGCCCGCTCGCTCAACAGCGACACGATCCCCGCCGCCGCCTCGCGGCCTTCGAACGCCGCGGTCACCACCAGATCCGCGCCGCGCACCGCATCGCCGCCTGCGAACACCTTCGGGTTGGTGGTCTGGTACGGCAACCCCGCCGCGGCCTTGCGCTTGGTCGCGCAGCTGCCCGAGGTCGCCAACACCTTGATCCGGCCGTTGTCGGCCAGTTCGATGCCTTGCTGGGCCAGCCACGCCGGCGGATCGGGCTGGAAACCGAAGGCGATGATGACCACGTCCGCGTCCAACGCCGACTCGCCGCCTTCGACGATCTCCGCGCGCTGACGCCCGCGCGCATCCGCCGGCCCCAGCCGGGTCTCGGCCACGCGCACGGCGTTGACCGCGGTGCCGTCGCCGAGCAGTTCCAGCGGCTGGCGGTTGAACAGGAACTCCACGCCTTCCTCGCGCGCGTTGGCGACCTCGCGCGCGGAGCCGGGCATGTTGGCCTCGTCGCGCCGATACACGCAGCGCACCTGGGCCGCGCCCATCCGCACCGCGCTGCGCACGCAGTCCATGCCGGTGTCGCCGCCGCCGAGCACGATCACGCGCTTGCCGCGCAGATCCGGCAGCTCCAGCTGATCTTCCCAACCGGCGATCGGCCGCGAGCTCGACGTCTCGCCTTCACCGTGGACCACGCGGCCGTTCTGAACCAGGAACGGCAGCGCCGGCAGCACGTTACGCAAGTCCTGGCCCGGCAGTCCGCCGTCGGTATAGCGATAGGTGCCCAAACCCAGGAACACCGCGTCGAACTCGGCGATCAATGCATCGAACCCGATGTCGCGCCCGATCTCGACGCCGAGCCGGAACTGCACGCCCATGCCTTCGAGCACTTCGCGGCGTTGAACCATCACCGATTTTTCCAGCTTGAAGCTGGGGATGCCGAAGTGCAGCAGGCCGCCGATGGCTTCGTAGCGGTCGAACACCACCGCCTGGATGCCCGCGCGCGCCAACCGGTCCGCGCACGACAGCCCGGCCGGCCCGGCGCCGACGATGGCGACGCGGTGGCCGCTGGCCTTGACCGCGGACAGATCCGGGCGCCAGCCGTCGGCGAGCGCGTTGTCGACGATGTACTTCTCGACCGCGCCGATGGTGACCGCGCCGAAACCGTCGTTGAGCGTGCAACTGCCTTCGCACAGGCGGTCTTGCGGACACACCCGGCCGCAGACTTCGGGCAGGGGATTGGTTTCGTGGCAGAGCGAGGCGGCTTCGTGCAGGCGGCCTTCGCGCGCCAGTTCCAGCCAGTTGGGGATGTAGTTGTGCAGCGGGCAGGCCCAGCCGCAGTAGGGGTTGCCGCAGTCCAGGCAACGGCCGGCCTGCTTCTTGGCTTCGACCTCGGCGAAGCGGCCGTACAGCTCGCCCCAGTCGCCGTTGAGGCGCAGTTGCAGCGGGATGCGCGAAGGCATTTCGCGCGGTGCTTCGCGGAACTGGAAGACTTGCTTCTTGCTCATTGCTGGCAATCCGGTTGGCGTTGTCGACAGGTGGCGGGTGCGTTTAGAGCAACGGCCGAAGCAAATCCCCCCTGGCCCCCCTTTTTCAAAGGGGGGAACCCGGTCGGTTTTGGCGTCGGGGCGTGCAGGGGCTTGCTTGGGTGCTCGTTACGCGACATTCCGCTCATCTCTACCGCCTTCGCTGTTGCCGTTCCCCCCTTTGAAAAAGGGGGGCAGGGGGGATTCGCTCTTAGCTCGCAACACGACGAAATCCCGATCATCACGCCGCACTCCTCAACGTCTCGGCCAACGACTCCAAACTCGCCGCCTTCGGCTTGACCAGCCAGAACTTGCCCATGTAATCGCGCATCTCATCCAGGATCCGCCGCGCCCACGCGCTGCCGGTCAAAGCCACATGCGTCTCCAGCAGATCGTGCAGATGCGAGCGGTGGTTCTCGAAGCCGTCGGCGGAAATGCGCAGGATGTCGATCAGCTCGTGGTTGTAGCGATCGACGAAATCGCGCTCGGTGTCGAGCACGTAGGCCATGCCGCCGGTGAAACCCGCGCCGAAATTCAAGCCGGTGCGGCCGAGCACCGCGACCACGCCGCCGGTCATGTACTCGCAGCAGTGATCGCCGGCGCCCTCGACCACCGCGGTCGCGCCGGAGTTGCGCACGCCGAAGCGCTCGCCGGCGCGGCCGGCGGCGTACAGCTCGCCGCCGGTGGCGCCGTACAAGCAGGTGTTGCCCAGGATCGGCGTCTCGTGCGCGGGGTAACGCGCGCCGACCGGCGGACGCAGCACGATGCGTCCGCCCGCCATGCCCTTGCCGACGTAATCGTTGGCTTCGCCGGACAGCTCGAAGTTCAAACCGCCGGCCTGGAACGCGCCGAAGCTTTGTCCGGCGGTGCCGTTGAAGCGCAACGTGATCGGCGCATCGCTCATGCCGCGGTCGCCGTGGGCGCGGGCGATGTGTCCGGACAGGCGCGCGCCGATGCTGCGGTCGGTGTTGCGGATCTTGTAGCTGTACTCGCCGCCGGCCTTGTCGGCGATGACCTGGGCCAGATCGGTTTCCAGTTGCGCGGCCAATCCGTCCAGCGCCGCCGGCGGCGCCGGCATGCCGCAATGGCCGCCGTGGGTCAGGCCGGAACCGGCCAGCAGCGGCGACAAATCCAGGCGTTGCTGACGCGCGCTGTCGCCTTGGCTCTGCTTGAGCAGATCGGTGCGGCCGACGATTTCGCCGAGCGTGCGCACGCCCAGCGCGGCCAGCCACAGGCGCACTTCCTCGGCCAGCAGGCGGAAGAAATTCTCCACCCGCTCCGGCAGGCCGGTGAAGTGATCGCGGCGCAGGCCGGCGTCTTGGGTGGCGACGCCGGTCGCGCAATTGTTGAGGTGGCAGATGCGCAGGTACTTGCAGCCCAGCGCGATCATCGGCGCGGTGCCGAAACCGAAACTCTCCGCGCCCAGCAGCGCCGCCTTGACCACGTCCAGGCCGCTCTTGAGGCCGCCGTCGGTTTGCAGAATCACCCGTTCGCGCAAGTCGTTGGCGACCAGCGCCTGGCGCGCTTCGGCCAGACCCAACTCCCACGGCGTGCCGGCGTAGCGGATCGACGACAGCGGGCTGGCGCCGGTGCCGCCGTCGTGGCCGGACACGGTGATCAGGTCGGCGCCGGCCTTGGCCACGCCGGTGGCGATGGTGCCAACGCCGGCGTGCGAGACCAGCTTGACCGAGATCAGCGCCTGCGGGTTGACCTGGCGCAAGTCGTGAATCAACTGCGCAAGGTCTTCGATCGAATAGATGTCGTGATGCGGCGGCGGCGAAATCAGGCCGATGCCGGGCATCGCGTAACGCAGCCGCGCGATCAGCTCGTTGACCTTGTGGCCCGGCAACTGGCCGCCTTCGCCGGGCTTGGCGCCCTGCGCGACCTTGATCTGCAGCACTTCGGCGTTGACCAGGTATTCGGGGGTGACGCCGAACCGGCCCGAGGCGATCTGCTTGATCTTGGAGACCTTGTCGGTGCGGTAACGCACCGGGTCTTCGCCGCCTTCGCCCGAGTTGGAGCGTCCGCCCAGGCGGTTCATCGCGATCGCCAGCGCCTCGTGCGCTTCCGGCGACAACGCGCCCAGGCTCATCGCCGCCGAATCGAAGCGGCGGACGATGGCCGAGACCGGCTCGACCTGGTCCAGCGGGATCGGCTCGATCTCGGCGTTGTCGAGTTCGAGCAGATCGCGCAGCGCCGCGGTCGGGCGTTCGTTGACCGCTTCGGCGTAATGCTGCCAATCGCTCCACTCGCCGCTGCCGACCGCGCGTTGCAGGCGGGTGACCACATCGGGATTGAACAGGTGGTACTCGCCGCCCGGGGTGTACTTGAGCAGGCCGCCGATCTCCGGCAGGCGGTTCGCGTCCCAACCGATATCGGCCAGCGTCTGGTTGTCTTGCTGCAGCAAATCGAAACCGGCGCCGGCGATGCGCGAGGGCGCGCCGGTGAAGCACAGGTCCACGACCTCCTTGTCCAGGCCGATGATCTCGAACAACTGCGCGCCGCGGTAACTGCCGATGGTGGCGATGCCCATCTTCGAGATGATCTTGAGCAGGCCCTTCTTGATCGCGCGCCGATAGCTGCGGCCGATCTGCGCGACTTCGCCGTGCTTGGTGCGCAGGATGCCGCGCGCGCCCAGGTCGTGCAGGGTCTGGTAGGCCAGATACGGGTACACCGCGGTGGCGCCGAAACCGATCAGGCAGGCGAAGTGGTGCGGGTCGCGCGCGGTGCCGGTTTCGATGATGAGGTTGGCTTCGCAGCGCAGACCGACCTTGACCAGGTGCTGATGGATCGCGCCGGTGGCGAGCAGGGCGTGCATCATCAGCGCGTCGCGGCGCGGGCGGCGGTCGCTGAGGATCAGCAGCACGATGCCTTCGCGGGTGGCCTCTTCGGCCTCCGCGCACAGCCGCAGCAATGCCGCCTTCAGGCCTTCCTCGGCGGTGTAGTTGAGGTCGATGTAGCGGTGCGACTGGTCGTACGGCGCCATCGACAGCAACTGGCGCAGCTTGCGCTGGGCCAGCACCGGCGAGTTGAGGTGGATGTGGCCGACGTTGCCGGGGCCGTCGACGAACACGTTGCCCTCGCGCCCGATCTGGGTCGCCAGCGACATCACGCAGTCCTCGCGCAACGGGTCCATCGGCGGGTTGGTGACCTGGGCGAAGGCCTGGCGGAAGTGGTCGTACAGCGGCCGCACCTGTTGCGAGAGCACCGCCATCGGCACGTCGTCGCCCATCGAGCCGGTGGCTTCCTGTTCGATCTCGGCCAGCGGGCGCAGCACTTGTTCGCGTTCTTCGCGGGTCAGCTGAAACAGCTTCTGGAAGCCGGCCAGGGTTTCGTGATCGAACGGCTCGGCGGCCAGGTTCGGATCGATCAGCTCGCTGTGCAGGTAAGTCATGCCCTGCTTGAGCCAGCGCTTGTACGGCGCGCGCGCGCGGTTGATCCGGTCGATGGCTTCCGAATCGAGCAGCTCGCCCTGATACAAGTCCGCGGCGATCATCTCGCCCGGGCCGAGCTTGCCCTTGGCTTCGATCTCCTCGGCCGGCAGTTCCCACACCCCGGCTTCCGAGGCGATCAGGAAATGGCGGTCGCGCGAACGCAGCCAGCGCGCCGGGCGCAGGCCGTTGCGGTCGAGGGTGCAGGCGGCGTAGCGGCCGTCGCAGGTGACGATGCCGGCCGGGCCGTCCCACGGCTCGGTGTTGAGCGCGTAATACTCGTAGAACGCGGCCAGGTCGGCGTCCTTGTACTCAAGCGATTGAGTCGCCGGCGGAATCAGGATGCGCATCGCCTTGAGCAGGTCCATGCCGCCGGCCTGCAAGACCTCCAGCATGTTGTCCAGGCTTTGCGAATCCGAACCGTCGGTGCTGACCACCTGTTCGAACTCGCGCAGATCCAGGCTCGGCGTGCGCCAGCTGTAGGCGCGCGCCTGGGCCCAGGCGCGATTGCCGGCGATGGTGTTGATCTCGCCGTTGTGGGCGAGCAGACGGAACGGCTGCGCCAGCGGCCAGCGCGGGGTGGTGTTGGTGGAGAAGCGTTGGTGGAACACCACCGCGCTGGCGGCCAGTTCGGCGCGCTGCAGGTCCGGGTACAGCTGCATCAGCCGGTCCGGCAGGACCATGCCCTTGTAGCCGATGCTGGCCGAGGACAGGCTGACCACATAGAAGTCGCGGCTGGGAAACGCTTCGCTCTCGCGCAGGCGCTGCTCGGCGCGGCGGCGCGCCAGGAACAGCGAACGCTGGAAGCCGGCCGGGTCGAACGGGCTGGCGGCGTCGACGAAAATCTGTTCGATCCGCGGCATGGTCTGGCGCGCGAGTTCGCCGCAGGCCTCCAGATTCACCGGCACCACCCGCCAACCGGTGACCCGCATGCCTTCGCTGCGCAAGGTGTCGTTGAGGGTGTCGCGGGCCTGTGCGGCGAGCGCGGGGTCGTGCGGCAGGAACACCAGTCCGGCGGCGAAATGCGCGCCCGGGCGGATGTTGGCTTCGCGCGCGATCAGGCGCAAGAACGCATCGGGATGGCGAATCAGCAGGCCGCAGCCGTCGCCGCTGAGCCCGTCGGCGGCGACACCGCCGCGATGGGTCATGCGCGAGAGCGCCTCCAGGGCGCGATCGACCAAAGCTCGGCTAGGGCGATCGTCGAGTTGCGCGATCAGTCCGAAACCGCAGCTGTCCCGCTCATCGCGGGGGTCGTACAAACTTTGTTGCTTGGCTTGCATCGCATCTCCGGGACGTAAAGGGTTCCGTGGATCGCTAGCTCGCTACCGCATTCGCGTTGTGGTGGTGCCGTCTTGTCCGTCCTGTTGTGGTTGCGGGCGCGCGCAAAGGATGCGGCGGCCGCAAAGACCGGCTTCGACGTGGTGCTGTCCAACGCGAGTCGTGGTCGCGATATCGCTGTGTCGTTTGCCGTCGCGCAGGGCGCATCCGCCACGGGCGCGGGATTTCTCCCGCACCGGCGGTGTAATGACCGAGCGTGTCCCGACTAAAGCACAAATTGTGCGATGCGGCAATTCACCTTAGGGCGCGGAAATTGCGGGAAGCGCGCCGGCGCGTTTTTGTTAGCGCGCGCGCTCACAGGCGTTTTTGTAACTAAATGATCTTGAACGGGAAATAGAAGCTTCGCCGAGCAATTGGTAACGTCGGAAACCATCGCCGGGTGACAATCGTCCCTGCTGCGCGTGCCCGCGCGCGCTAGACTGCGCCGATCGGATTACCTCGGGCCGGCCGCCTACTCCTATGACTTCTGCTTCCGCTCCCGCCGCGGGCGCGCGTCGTGCTGCGCTCGTCTTCATTTTCATCACCGTGCTGATCGACGTGCTGTCGTTCGGCCTGATCATTCCGGTGCTGCCGCACCTGATCGAGCGCTTCGTCGGCGGCGACACCGCGCGCGCCGCCTATTGGGTCGGCTTGTTCGGCACCGTGTACGCGCTGGCGCAGTTCATGTTCGCGCCGATCCAGGGCAGTTTGTCGGACCGCTACGGCCGGCGTCCGGTGATCTTGCTGTCGTGCCTGGGCCTGGGCCTGGACTTCATCCTGCTGGCGGTGGCCAACACGCTGCCGCTGCTGCTGATCGGACGGATCATCGCCGGCATCACGTCGGCCAGCTTCACCACCGCCAACGCCTACATCGCCGACATCACCCCGCCGGACCAGCGGGCCAAGAGCTTCGGCATGATCGGCGCGGCGTTCGGCGTGGGCTTCGTGGTCGGGCCGTTGATCGGCGCCTACCTGGGCGAGATCGATCTGCGGCTGCCGTTCTGGTTCTCCGCCGGTCTGGCCTTGTTGAACTTCCTCTACGGCTTGTTCGTGTTGCCCGAATCGCTGCCGCCGGAAAAGCGCAGCCGACGCTTCGATTGGGCCCATGCCAATCCGCTCGGCGCGCTGAAGCTGCTCAAGCGTTACCCGCAAGTGTTCGGCCTGGCCGCGGTGGTGTTCATCGCCAACATGGCCCACTACGTGTATCCGAGCATCTTCGTACTGTTCGCCGGCTACCAGTACCACTGGGGCCTGCGCGAGGTCGGTTGGGTGCTGCTGGTGGTCGGGGTGTTCAACATCATCGTCAACGTCGGCCTGGTCGGCCGGGTGGTGGCCAAATTCGGCGAACGGCGCACGCTGTTGTTCGGCCTGGGCTGCGGCGCGTTGGGTTTCGTCATCTACGGTTTGTCCGCCAGCGGTTGGTTCTTTCTGCTGGGGCTGCCGATCAGCGCGTTGTGGGGTCTGGCGGCGCCGGCCACGCAGGCGCTGGTCACCCGGCAAGTCGGCCCGGAAGTGCAAGGGCGGATCCAGGGCTCGCTGATGAGCCTGATCGCGCTGGCCGGGGTGGTGGGCCCGGCGACCTTCGCCGGCAGCTTCGGTTATTTCATCGGCAAGACCGCGCCGATCCATCTGCCGGGCGCGCCGTGGTTCATCGCCTCGGCGCTGTTGGTGACCGGATTGCTGATCGCATGGCGCTACGCGCGCGTGCCGGCGTCCGCGCCGGTGGCGAGGGCCGAGGCCGAAGCGGCGGCCTGAATGCGACACGGTCTGTGAACGCAACCCACCCTACCTGACCGATGGCACAGGTAGGCGCGCGTCGCCGGCGGCATCGTCCGGCGACCCGGTGAGGAGATCGTCCGATGCGCGCTGTCTGGTTGTCCCTGGTGTCCGTCGCCGCGTTGAGCGCCTGCGGCGGTTTGCAGTACCGCGACACCAACGCCGCGGTCGATGCGCGGCCCGAATGCGTCAGCGGCCCGCTGCGTCCGGGCGAATCGCCGCCGGGCTGGTGCGAGCGCAAGGTCGAGGCGGTGCGCGGCAGCGACAGCCAGAGCGAGAAGATCGACTTCAGGAAGAAAGACGGCGGCGGTTGAGCCGCCGCGCCCGAGCCGGTCGGCGATGGAATCAGGGCGGAATTCGACGCGTCCTTGACGCACCGGCCCGTATTGCTGGGGCATGAGCGCGACCGCAGTCCCCGCCGCAAGCAACCGCCGCGCCGCGCGCGCGGCCGGACTGCGTTACGTCAACGACGGCGAGCCGGGCCTTGCGCGGGTGCGCGCCGGCCGCGGCTTCGCCTATCGCGATGCGCGCGGGCGGGCGGTGCGCGCGGCCAAGACCTTGCAACGCGTGCGCGCGCTGGCGATCCCGCCGGCCTACACCCAGGTGTGGATCTGCGCCGACGCGCGCGGCCATCTGCAGGCCACCGGCCGCGACGCGCGCGGGCGCAAGCAGTACCGCTATCACCCGCAATGGCGGTCGATCCGCGACGAAGGCAAGTTCGAACGCGTCATCGCCTTCGGCAACGCCCTGCCGGCGTTGCGCCGGCGCGTGCGCGGCGATCTCAAGCGGCCGGGCTTCCCGCGCGAGAAAGTGCTGGCGATGGTGGTGGCGGTGATGGCCGAAACCCTGCTGCGGATCGGCAACGACGAATACGCGCGCAGCAACCGCTCCTTCGGCCTGACCACGCTGCGCAACCGCCACGTCGAGTTTCTGCGCGGCGGCCGCGCGCGCTTCCGCTTCCGCGGCAAGGGCGGGCTGGCGCAGCAGGTCGAACTCGACAACGCGCGGCTGACCCGGTTGGTGCGCGCGTGTCAGCAACTGCCCGGGCAGGCGTTGTTCCAGTACCGCGACGACGAGGGCCGGGTGCAACCGGTGGATTCGGGTGCGGTCAACGAGTACCTGCACGAAGCGATGGGCGCGGACTTCACCGCCAAGGATTTCCGCACCTGGGGCGGCACCCTGGCCGCGTTCCGGCGGCTGGCCGGGTTGCCGCTGCCGGCGCCGGCGCGCGGCGGCAGGATCAGCGAACGCGCGTTGAAGGCGAGCGAGACCGCGGTGATCGCCGAAGTCGCGCAGGCGCTGCGCAACACCCCGACCGTGTGCCGCAAGGCTTATATCGATCCGGCGGTGTTCGCCGGCTGGCGCGAGGACCGATTGGCGCGCTACGCCCGCGGCGCGCGCGGCGAGTTGCAGTGGGAGCGCGCGGCGTTGCGGTTCTTGCGCGCGCAGCGGCGCGCGGGGTGAGCGCGCGCGCGGCGGCTTATGGCGCCATCTGCGCCAGTTCGGCTTCCGGCAACGGCAGCAAGGCCCAGAACGGCACCCGCGCCTTGGCCCAATCCTGGGCGGCGTCGTTGAGGATTTCGATCAGCACCGACGCCTCGTCGGCATGCGCGGCCTGCCACGGCCCGGCGCGCTCGATCAGCAGCAGATAGCCCGGCGCGGGCCACCACGACAAATCGTTGACGCTGTCGCTCAACGCGTCCCAGTTGCCGCCGAACCATTCGGGAAAGCGCAAGCCGCGGGCGATCCGTTCCAGCGCATCGTCCTTGCCCGCGCAGCCGGCGAAGTCGATCCGCGCGACCGCGAAGTCGAGTCCGGCGGCGGCATCGGCCAAGGCCTGCGCGTCGCGGGCGTCGACGAAGTAGGCGCCGGCCTGGGCCGGATCGGCGAGCAGTTCGCTCGGGTCGACGGCGCTCATCGCGCGGCTCCTTGGGACGGGGGATCGAAACGGCGGAAACTGCGGTAGTGGTCGTCGCTGTAGTAGTACTCGCTGGGCGGATCGCCGCCGGTGACGATGCGGCGCGCGCCGCGATCGTCCGAACCGGGCGTTTCGACGGTGTACTCGCGGTAGTAGCCGCGCGGTTGCGGCGGCAGCCGGCGCTCGCGGTTCTGGAAGGTGCTGCCGTCCTGGCGATGTTCGAACGGGCCGCCGTCGGCGATCCGGCGCAGCACGTCGTGGGCTTCGCCCGGCAGGAACGCGGGATAGTCGGCGTCGGCCTGCGCGGGGCGGGCGGCGCGCGGCGCCGTGGCGTCGGCGACCGGGCCTTGCGCTTGCGTGCGCGGATCGCCGGCACCGCGCGGCGCGTTGTTCCAATACAACGCGCCGAGGATCAGCGCCGCGGCGATGAGCCAAAGATAACGGGGCGCGAAGGCGCGCATCGGCACAGCTCCTACCAAAACGATTGCGCCAGTTTAGGCCAGCGCATGGCGTTCATGCGCCTGCGCCGGCGGCGCCGTGCGCGTTGGCTTCAGCCGCAGCCCACTTCGACGATGACGTTGTTGGCGTCGACGTGCACGTTGACCCGGCCGTCCAGGTATTCCTTGGTGATCGCCTGACCGGGCTTGAGCACGCGCACGCTGTGTCCGCCGGCGGCGATGCGGATGCGCTCGACGGTGGCGGCGTCGGCGCTCTTGCCGACCGCGGCGGCCTGCGCGGCTTCGGCGTTGCAGCTCGGCGGCTTGGGCATGGGCGCAGGCTGGGCAGGCGCGGCGGGTTCGGCCGCGGTTTGGCCGGCGGCGGCGTTTTGCTCGGCCGAGCTGGGCATCGAATCGGCGGCGCGCGGGCTGGCGCAGGCGCTCAGCGCCAGCGGCAATGCGGCCAGCAGCAGCAAGCCCGCGAGCGGGCCGCGCAAGGCGGCGTGGGCGTCGGTTCGGTTCGGCATGGCGATGTTCCTCGCGGTGCGCGCTCGGCGCGATCCGGCGAGCCTGCGCCGGCTTGGCTGTGTCGCGGGTTAACGCGGCGCGCGTTCGGCGCGAATCCGCGACTGGGCGCACAGGCTGGAGCGATGCGGCGGCGGCGCGCTTGGCTGCGCTGCCGCGTTGCAGCACGCCGGTTGCGAGGCGCGGGCCGCGCAACCGGTGAAATCGCTACGGCCGATCGCGGCCGCAGCGATGGCCAGGCGAGTGCGAACTCAGCCGCAACGCAGGCCAGTGATCGCGCCGCGTTCGTTGACGTCGATGTTCAAACGGTCGGGGCGGAAATCCATGGTCGCGGCCATGCCCGGCTTGAGCACGCGTACATCGCGGCTGCCGGTTTCGGTGCGGGCGCGTTCGACCGTGGCCTGGTCCGGCGCGCGGCCGATCGCCCAGCGCGCGGCTTCGGCGTTGCAGGCGGCCGGGCTGATGTTGGTCGGCGGAATCGGCGTCGCGCAGGCGGCCAGGATCAGGCTCAGCGCGGCGACGGGCAGGGCGGTGCGGACAAACGATTGCGAAGACATGGCGATGCTCCTGGCGAGGCTCGTCGGGATCGGTGCCGCGAGCCTGCGGCCGGCGGCGTGTTCGGCGCATGAAGGCCGGGCGGGGAGTGTAGCGAGTCGGTGCGACGTCGCGAGGTGGGCGATCAGCCGGGATTCACGGTTGCGTAACTGTTGCGAACCGGGTTGCGATGCGCCTTGTCGATGAAGCGACGTTGCGCGGTGCGAGTTTCGCCGTTGCCGCGGTGTCGTGGTCGCGGCTTGCGCCGCTCCTACAGGGGCTGCGGATCGATCTGGGCTACCTGTAGGAGCGGCGCGAGCCGCGACCGCGGGACAACGCTTGCTGCGAAGGTTTCATCCTTGCGGCGGCTCACGCGGCAACCACAGGCTCGGCATCCGCGCGTTCGCGATGGCTCTGGATCAATCGAAGCAACAGCTGCGCCAAGGTCGCTACGTCCTGATGGTTGTGCGCGGCCACCCGCCGCAACAGCGACGAAGAGCCGCCGCGCAGGTAGTGCAGCCACGCGGCCGGTGCCTGCGAGCCGGGCAGATCGTCTTCGCGCACGATCCGCAGCAGTTCGCGCTCGATCGTGGCCAGGCGGCAGTTCTCCCACACGCCGCGGTACATGCGCCGGGTCGGGAACAACAGGTCGACGTGGTCGAGCCCGCTGAGCGGATTGGCGATGCGCGCCAGGCGGTAGCGCGTGTTCAACAGCGGCGCGTCGTAGCAGCGGCCGTTGTAGCTCGACAGCACCGTGTCCGGTGCGATCCATTGCGCGAACGCGCGCAGCATCGCCGGTTCGGCCGACAGGGTGGAGATCATCAGTTGGCGGATGCGCAGGCCGTCGCCGTGGAGCGGATCGCGATGCCAATCGGCGGCGCCGATCATGAAGGCGCGGGTGCCGGTGCCGCCGGCCAGGCCGGTGGTTTCGGTGTCGAAGAACAGCAGGCGGCGCGGGTCGAGGCTGTCGTCGGGGCGTTTGGCGAAGGCCAGGTTCAAGGCCGACTCGGTTGCGGGCAGCGGCAGGTGCGCCTGGATCAGGTGCAGGCCGGGGGCGATTTCTTTGCCGGGGAGGGAGCGGTCGGGCTTGCTGCTGCGTTGTGCGGCGGTTCGCGTGAGCGACGCGTGCGTGGGGGCCGGATCGGGCGGCGTCGCGGGTTTGCGTTCGCGTAGCGCGATCAGGCGGCGGAGTGCGTCGATGTCGGGGCGGGAAGAGCGAATCTCCCCCAGCCCCTCTTTTCCAAAGAGGGGAGTGCTGGCGTTGGCGGCTTGGGGGGCGGGCTCGGCTTCGGGGCTTGCGAATGATTCGGCAGATCGCGACGCAACCGCTTGTCTCCCCTCTTTGGAAAAGAGGGGCCGGGGGAGATTCGCTTTTTCCGCAACAGCCTCGACACTCCCCGCCTGCCGCCGCAACGCACGCAACTTGGCCAGATCGATGCTCATGCGCCGTCGGCTTCGCTCAACAACCGCAACACCTGCAAGGTCAGCGCCTTGGGCGTGACCGACTGACCGGTTTCATCGCTCGCCAACACCGGCCCGACACAGGCCGGGCAGCCGGCACGGCAATCGCAGCGGCCGACCAACTCGCCCGCGCGCGCGATCAACTCGGCCTGCCGCAGCCACAACGGTTCGCTCAAACCCACGCCGCCGGGGAAGTTGTCGTACAGATACACCGTCGGCACGAACTGCTGCACTTCCAGCATCGCCGTCGACCCGGTTTGCGCCAACTCGTGGCCGCCGCTTACCTGCCCGCGCCCGTCCTTGTCCTGGGTGGCGAACCACGCGCCGTCGCCGTTGCCGACCGATTTCTGCAGATCGCGCGCATCGGCCATCACCGCCACGGTGGCGACGATGTGCAGCGCGTGGGCGGCGCCGAGAAACCCGTCGAGCGCGTCCTGCTTGGAAGAAAAGCGCGACAGCAACACGCCCTGCGGCAATTGCCACCACACCGCGGTGGTGTGCAGTTCCTGATCGGGCAGGTTGACCGGCCCGTAGCCGATGCTCTCGTGGGTGTAGTAACGGATCTTCTTGTAACCGGCCACGCGCCGCACCACGTGCACTTCGCCGTGATGGCTGTCGCCGCGGCCGGCATCAACGCCGTCGAAGCGTTCCAGCACCTTGAGCTTGGTGTAGTCGATCGAGTCGGTGTAGTAGTCGACGTGGGTGCGCACCACAAAGGCCTTGCGGCCTTCCCAGTCCAGCCGTTCGACTTGATACGGCACCGACTGGATCATGTGGATCGCGCCTTCGTACAAGGTCAGCGCGGCGGCCGAGTAATCGACTTCGGCGATGATGGTCTGGCGCCCGCCGCTGCGGTCGACCACGACGAAATTGCCGTCGGCGACCGAACGCAGGCTCACCGCGTTGGCCGGATAACTGTCGGCGATCCACTCCCAGCGCTCGCCCTCGCGATGGACCACGCCGGTTTCGGCCAGCGCCTGCAGGAACACTTCCGGATCGATCGGGCCGAAGCCTTCGCCGTGCTGGAACGGCAGCTCGAACGCGGCGCAGCGGATGTGGTCGAACAGGATCAGCGGCTGATCCGGCGCGATCCGCGCGTGTTCGGGCGAGGCGTCGGCGAAGAAATCCGGATGCCGCACCACGTATTGGTCCAACGGTTGCGAACTGGCCACCATCACCCCGAGCGAAGGCTGCTGGCGCCGCCCGGCGCGGCCGAAGCGCTGCCAGGTGGCGGCGACGGAACCGGGATAGCCGTTGAGCACGACCACGTCCAGGCCGCCGATGTCCACGCCCAGTTCCAGCGCCGAGGTCGAGACGATGCCGTCGATGCGGCCCTCGCGCATCGCCCGTTCGGCCTCGCGCCGCTCGCTGGGCAGATAGCCGCCGCGGTAGGCGCGGATGCGCGCGGGTTTGCGCGGGTCGTGGTCGAACACGTCCTTCAGGTACTTGGTCAGCACCTCGACCATCAGCCGGGTTTGCGCGAACACCAGCGTCTTCAATCCGGCCTTGATCGCGATGCGGGCGATGCGGTTGCTCTGCGAACGCGCCGAGGCGCGCAGGCCGAGGTCGGCGTTGACCACCGGCGGGTTCCACAGCAGCACGTGCTTGTCGCCGGTCGGCGCGCCCGAATCCAGGATTGCCCGCACCGGGTGTTCGATCAACGCCTCGGCATGCGCCTGCGGATTGCCGATGGTGGCCGAGCACAGGATGAATTGCGGTTGCACGCCGTAGAACGCGCAGATGCGGCGCAAGCGCCGCAGCACCCCGGCGACGTGGCTGCCGAACACGCCGCGGTAGGTGTGGATTTCGTCGATCACCACGTAGCGCAGGTTTTCGAAGAACTGCGCCCACTTGGTGTGATGCGGCAGGATCGCCTGATGCAGCATGTCCGGATTGGACACGACGATGTCGCCGTGCAGGCGGATCGCCTGGCGCGCATCGCCCGGGGTGTCGCCGTCGAAGGTGAAGGCTTTGACGCCGAGCTCGCCGGCGCGGTTGAGTTCCAGCAACTCGGCGACCTGATCCTGGGCCAGGGCCTTGGTCGGAAACAGGTACAGCGCCTTGGCGCCGGAGGTCATCGCCGCGGCCACCACCGGCAAGGTGTAGCACAGCGATTTGCCCGAGGCGGTGGGGGTGACCACGGCGATGTGCTCGCCGGCCTGGGCGGCGTCCCAGGCTTCGGCCTGATGGCTGTACAGACGCTCGATGCCGCGCGCGCGCAGCGCCGCCTTGAGCGGCTCGGGCAGAGCCTCGGGCAGCGGCGCGTAACGGCCTTCGCGGCCGGGCAGGGTGAAGCGGCCGGTGATGCGGTCGCGGTAACGCCGCTGCAGCCGGTCGGCCAGGGCGCCGCCGTGGCGGGCGTCGACGGTTTCCTCGCTCTCGCTGCGGGCCAGGGCGCGGGCGCTGGCGGCGGAGGGCACGAGATCGCGCGAGGACGGGTCGATCAGAGCGGACATGGCGCGGCGTCGGGGTGGAAGGCGTCTGGTTGTACGCGACGGCAATCTCAGTGTGTGAGACGGCGGCGTGGCGGTGGTCGCGTCCGCTTGCCGCTACACTCGCGGCCGCAAGGAGATCGGTCGTGAGCGAATCGCAAACCAAACATCGGGTGGTGTACACCGAGGCCATGGCCAAGGACGCGGTGCGCGCGTTCGCGTGGAAGCGCGCGGTGGTCGCCGAGAAAGGCCTGTGGGCGGTCGAGGCGCTGTTGCTGGCGCTGGTGGTCTTCCAGGTCTGGCAAGGCGAGCGGGCCTGGTGGATCGGCGCGCTCGGCATGGTGGTGTTGCTGCCGCCGCTGTTGTTCGGGACGGTCTGGTTCGTCCACCACCGCAATACCGTCGGCCGGTTTCGCAAGATGGCCAAGCCCGAGGCGCTGATCGCGTTCGAACAGGACGGTTTGGCGATCGAGTCCGATCTCGGTTCGGGGCGAATCCCGTGGTCCAGCCTGACCGAGGTCTGGGAACGTCCGGGCTACTGGATGCTGTTCACCGCCCCGGCCCAGTTCTTCACCTTGCCGGTGGCCGATCTGTCCGAACCCGACCTGACTTTGCTGCGCGAGCGATTGCGCGCCGGACGCGCCGCGACGGACCCGTAGCGGCCGAACAGCGGCGGGCGATTCATCCTTCCGGCGGATCGGCCCTGTATCCTTGCCCGCCGCAAAACCGCCCCAGTCCCATGAAGATCGGTATCGATTTCGGCACCAGTTACTCCGCCGCCGCCGCGGTGATCGACGGACAGGTGCGCACCGTGCGTTTCGGCGAGGACCAACAGTTCCGCACCACGGTGTATTTCCCCGAGGCGGTGCCCGACCCGAGCCAGTTCGAATTGACCGATGCGCTGGAAGCGCAGGTCGATGCCCTGGTCCGCAGCGCCCGCGCTCAGCAGACCCGCGCCGGCAACGAGGCCCAGGCCGCGCGCCGCGAACAGGCCGCGCGCTTGCCGGCCGATCAGCGCGAGGCCGCGCTGGCGGCGATCGCCGCGCCGGTGCAGCGTTCCGACGCCGACCTGCGCCGCGAGGCGATCCGCGCGGTGCGCCGGCAATGGCTGGAAGAACAGGTGCGCGAGGCGCGCGCCAGCGCCGCCAGCCTGCAGAACGCGGTCTACGGCGAGGACGCGGTCGAGGCTTACCTCAGCGAAGGCTTCGGCAATCTGGTCCAGTCGCCCAAGTCGATGCTGGGCTATCAATTGGCGCCGCACGTGCGCCAGACCATCGTCGGCATCGCCGGTTACATCCTCGAACACATCCGTCTGAGCGCCAGCCAGCAACTCGGCGCCAACGTGCGCGCGGCGGTGTTGGGGCGGCCGGTGCAGTTCCGCAGCTCGATGGGCGCGGCCGGCGGCGATCAGGCCCTGGAGATGCTGCGCGAAGCCGCGGCCGGCGCGGGTTTCGACGAAGTGGAGTTTCTCGAAGAACCGGTGGCCGCGGCGCTGGGCTATCACGCGCAGAGCGCGCAGCGGCATCGCACCTTGGTGGTCGACATCGGCGGCGGCACCACCGACATCACCCTGGCCGAGGTCGGCGGCGCGGCCGAACCGCAGGTGCTGGCGTCCTGGGGCATCGCCCGCGGCGGCGTCGACGTGGACTTGTCGTTGAGTCTGTCGCGCTTCATGCCGTTGTTCGGCAAGGGCGCGACCCGGGTGCCGGCGCATCATTACGTCGAGGCGGCGACGGTGCACGACGTGGTCCGGCAACGCGATTTCCAGCGGCGCGATGCGTACCGCGAAATCGACGCGCCGTTCGGCGCGCGCCTGATCGCGCTGCAGCAGCCCGGCAATACCACCCGGCTCAGCCGCGCGGTGGAATCGGCCAAGGTCGAGCTGAGCGCGCAGAGCCATCATCGCGCCGGGCTGGAGTACATCGAGCCGGCGTTGGAGATGGCCACCGCGGGAACGGATCTGGCGACCGCGGCTGAGCCGTTCCTGGGTTATCTGACCGACTTGTTGCGTGAAGTCGCCGAGGACATCGACGCACGCCTGGGCGATGCGCCGACCGCGGTGTTCCTGACCGGCGGCATGTCGCGCGCGCCGTACGTGCGCGAGGCGGTGCAGGCGTGTTTCCCGCAGGCGCGGCTGGTCGCCGGCGATCCGTCGCTGGGCGTGGTCTCGGGCCTGGCGTTCGCGGCGATGCGGGCCGGCTGACGCCGCCGAAGTTGCGGCGGCGACCGCGATGCGACGACGATGCTGGGGCCCGCCACTGATCGCCACCCAATCGCGCCCATGTCCGAACGTCTGTATTCGCCGTCGTGCGATCGCAACCGCGAACCCATTCTCGCGGTGCTGCAGCAATATTTCGCCGACCGGCGCCGCGTGCTCGAAGTGGGCAGCGGCACCGGCCAGCACGCGGTGCATTTCGCCGCGGCGATGCCGTGGCTGCGCTGGCAATGCGCCGACCAGGCGGAGTATCTGCCGGGGATACGGCTGTGGCTGGACGATGCGGGATTGGCGAACACGCCGGCGCCGCTGGAACTGCAAGCGGTGGCGACGCCGGTGCCGGGATTCGAGCCGTCGCCGCGCTCGGCCGCCGACGCCGGCTTCGACGCGGCGTTCAGCGCCAACACTTTGCACATCATGGGCTGGCCGCAGGTGCGCGGTTTCTTCGCCGGCCTGGACGCGGCGCTCGCGGATGAGGCGACGGTCGCGGTGTACGGGCCGTTCAATTACGGCGGCGAATTCAGCAGCGACAGCAACCGCGCGTTCGACGGCTGGTTGAAGGCGCGCGATCCGGCCTCGGGCGTGCGCGATTTCGAAGCGGTGGATGCGTTGGCGGCGGGGATCGGCCTGCGCCTGATCCAGGATGTGGCGATGCCGGCGAACAACCGCTGCCTGATCTGGCGCCGACAGGCCTAGCGGCTTACCCGCTCGCCGCCGTGGTCAGCAGCGGCGAATCGAACATCGCTGCCGGCGAGATCACCGGTTCCGCCAGCGGCACGCGCTGGCCGTAGCGTTCGCGCAGTTTCGCCCGCACCGCAGGATCGTTGAGTTCGAAATCGCCGAGCCGCTGCAACCGGCCGATCCGCACCCCCAGCGCGCGGTCGTACAGCTTCCACACCAACTCCGAGCAATACAGCTTGCGGTCCGACCATTCGAAGGTCAGGTCGTAAGCGCGGCCGCGGAACGCGCCGGCCTGCTCGCGCAGGCGCCGCTGCTGCTGCGCGCTCAGCGGCGTGCGCAAACGCTTGAGCACGTAGCGGCCGCCTTCGCCGCGGGCGATCCAGCGTTGCAGCGGCGTGTACACGGTCGGGCCGATGGCTTCAAAGACATACGGTTTGCCGTCGCGGTGCAGGACCACGCCCATGTGGCTGTAACGCGAGCCGGTGGCGCGCTGGATCGCCAGGCTCTGGGCCGAACGCGAGACGTGGAAGATCAGATCGCCGTCGCGCACCGCCGGCGCCCGCGCCTGCGCGCCGCAGGCGCACAGCAGCGACAAGGCGAGCGCGGCGGCGGCGAAGCGGATGCGCACTCAGGCGTCGCTGCTCTCGGTGGCGCGCGAATCGGCGGGCACGTCGATTGCGGCGGTATCGGTCGAGAACAGGCGCAGGTCGTTGTCGCCGATCCGGATCATGCGCTGAAAGCCCAGGCCCAGCCGCGACAGCACTTTGATCGACGCCAGATTGTCGGGGTTGGTGATCGCCAATACCCGCGGCAGCGCCAGGGTCTTGAGCCCGTAATCCAGCGCCGCCGCGCCGGCTTCCACCGCGTAACCGCGCGACCAATGCCGCGGCAGGAAGGCGTAACCCAGGTCCGGGTCGGGCAGGGTGTCGCGCTTGAGCAGGCCGCACAGGCCGATGGCCTCGCCGCTGTCGCGCAGGTTCACCCGCCACAGGCCGTAACCGTGGCGGGCATAACTCTGCACCGGGCCGTCCTGGATATAGCCCACCGCGGTGTCGAGATCGCGCACGCCGCGGTCGCCGATGTTGGCCAGGAAGGACGGTTCGGTGAGCAGTTCGAGAATGAAGGCGGCGTCCTCGGGGGTGAGTTCGCTCAGCAACAGGCGTTCGGTCTGGATCGTCGGCATCGGCGGATCGGTCGGGGTGGGCGTTGCGGGCAACGATACGGCAGGGTGATCGCGGATTGTGAGATCAGCATGAAGCCGATGCGCGGCTACACTGCGTGGCCCGACCCACCGCCTGCGCCGCCATGTCCGATCCGCACCCGATCCACCCCATCGCCGAGGACAAGCGCCAGGCCGTGCTCGACGCGCTGGCGGCGATCGAGCGCGAGCACGAGGTGCGGATCGTCTACGCCTGCGAATCGGGCAGCCGCGGCTGGGGCTTTTCCTCGCCCGACAGCGACTACGACGCGCGCTTCGTCTATGTGCACAAGCAGCCTTGGTATCTGAGCGTCAACGAGCGCACCGGGCCGGGCGAGGCGCAGCGCGATGTGATCGAGCTGCCGATCCACAGCGACCTGGACGTGAGCGGCTGGGATCTGCGCAAGGCGCTGCGGCTGGTGTCCAAGTCGAATCCGACCTTGCTGGAGTGGCTGCGCTCGCCGATCGTGTACCGCCAGGATGAGGCAATGGCGACCGAGCTGCATCGGCTCGCCGAGCGTTTCTATTCGCCGGTCGCGGCCTGGCATCATTATTTGAGTTTGGCCAGCGGGACGTTCCGTTCGCATCTGGGCGGCGACAACATCCGCACCAAGAAATATCTGTACGTGCTGCGGCCGGTGCTGGCCTGTCAGTGGATCGAGTGCGAGCTGGGCGCGCCGCCGATGGCGTTCGAGTTGCTGCTGGAGCGCTTGCTGCCCAGCGGGCCGGTGCGCGAGGCGATCGATGCCTTGCTGGTGCGCAAGCGCCGCAGCGCCGAGGTCGAGGCCGGGCCGCGGGTGCCGGCGCTCAGCGATTTTCTCGCCGCCGAGCTGGAGCGGATGAACGCGCAGCCGCCGCGGCTGGCGGCGGGAGAAGGGCGCGGCGAGGAACTTGATGAGTTTTTCCGCGCGGCGTTGAACCAGAAGAGCTAAGCGGCGAAGGTTATTTCGACAACGGCAACGGCTGCTGCAACGGCTCGATCGTCCCCTCGCCGCGCATCACCTTCTTGTACTCCGCGCGCGACACCGAGATATAACGGTCGTTGCCGCCGATCTCGACCTGCGGACCGTCCTGCACCGCGCGCCCGGCTTCGTCCACGCGTACGGTCATGGTGGCCTTCTTGCCGGAATGGCAGATGGTCTTGATCTCGGTCAGCTCATCGGCCCAGGCCAGCAAATACTGGCTGCCTTCGAACAGCTCGCCGCGGAAATCGGTGCGCAGGCCGTAGCACAGCACCGGGATGCGCAATTCGTCGACGATCTCGCTGAGCTGCCAGACCTGGGCGCGGCTCATGAACTGGGATTCGTCGACCAGCACGCAATGCAGCGCGCCGCGCGCGGCGATGTCGGCGCGGATCAGCGCTTCCAGGTCGGTGTCGCGATCGAACGCGGTGGCGTCGGCGCGCAAACCGATGCGCGAGGCGACCGTGCCGCTGCCGGCGCGGTGGTCCAGGCGCGGGGTCAGGATCGCCACGCGCATGCCGCGCTCCTGGTAGTTGTGCGCCGACTGCAGCAGGGTCGTGGTCTTGCCGGCGTTCATCGCCGAATAATAGAAATAGAGCTTGGCCATGCCCGCAGTTTAGGCCGCGCGGGCGCGGCGCTACAGACTTGACGCTGGGCCGATCGCGGCGGACCGTCCGGCGGCGCGCCGGTCAGGGCTTGGGCGCGGGCGCCGGTTCGGCCTTGGGCGACGGCGCCGACGGGAGTTTCTCGGCTCCGGGTTCGCCTTTGCTCATCGCCTCGATATCGCCGACGTTGACCGTGCCGCCGAAGCGCCGTTTCCAGAACTTGTCCTGCCGCGCCCAGTACTGCTTGGGGTCCCAGTTGGCGTGCACGTACAGGCCGCCGAGCTTGCTCTGCTCCTGGAACATGCCTTCGTTGCCGCTGCTGGCGCCGACGCCGACGTCCACGCCGATATGGCTGCCGGTGATCTGATTGCGCATCCGGGTCAGGCGCTGCGCGTAGCGCGGCTTGACCGCCGGATCGCCATAGACCGCGTAGACCGCCGGGCCTTGCTCCAGCGCGCGCTGGCGTTCTTCGGCGGTCATCTTGGCCCAGTACTGCTCGCGCAAGGAGACCAGATCGCGGTAACCGCGCTCGGCCGCCAGGTCCATCCAGATGTAGGCCATGGCCCGATCGGCCGGCGCGCCTTCGCCCTTCCAGTACATTTCCGCGGCCAGGCCCTGCGAGGGTTTGTCGCCGAAATAACCGCCGCGGCGGTAGTGCTGCAACGCGGTCTGGTAATGGCCGCGCTTGTAGGACTCCATGCCGAGCTGGCGATAGCCCACGTCCGGGTGCAGTTCCATGTAGCCGACCTCGGCCATGAGCGGATCTTCGGCCGGATCGACCGAAGGCGCGGGCATGGGCGGCGCGGCATGGACGCAGGTCAGGGCCAGGGTCCAGGCCGCGGCGAGAACCAGGGTGAGGCGGGAGCGGGCCATCATGGCGGTGTTCTCCGTTTACGCGCCGGCCGGACGCGTTTCGGGCCGAGCGTAGCAGCCTGTCGCGGCGGCAAATAGTGACTTTGGCGGGGGGCCGCCGGGCCGATCCGGGCTGGCTCAGGGCCGGCCCGGAGACAGGTTTTGCGGGTCGCCGATCTCGACCGCGCCGTCGCGCTGCCAGACCGCGTCCTCCACCGCCCAATAGCGTTTGCTGTCCAGGCGCCAGTCGGCGTACATCGGCTCCAGGCCGATGGCGTTGGAGCCGCCCCAGTCGCCGTCGCGCGAGGCGTAGACCTGCAATTTGCCGGTGCTCAGGCCGGTGCGGGTGCCGGTCATGCCGGCGCGGGCGCGGGCCAGGGCGCGTTCGAAGCGCGGCTTGGCCGCGGCGTCGCCGTATTGGTCGAACAAGGCGATGCCCTCGCGCTGGGCGCGTTCGCGTTCGGCCGGATCGAGTTCCTGCCAGATCTTTTCGCGCAGCAGTACGAACTGCGGGTACATCCGTTCGGCAGCCAGATCGGCCCAGACGTAGGCCAGCGCGCGGTCCTGCGGCAGGCCCAGGCCGTGCCAATAGATCAGGCTCAGCCGGTGCTGCGAATACTTGTCGGCGTAACGCGCGGCCTGACGGAACTGCTCGGCCGCCTCGCGCCATTGGCCGCGGCCGGCGGCGGCTGCGGCGTACAGGCGGTGTTGCTCGTTGGGGAAGTGGGCGGACAGCCGCTGGCGGTTATCGAAGTCGTCCAGGCTCATCCGGTCGGTGTCGGCGCTGGCCGCGCGCTCCGGCGTCGGCGCGGCGTGGGTCTGGGCGGCGGCCGACGCGAGCGGCAACGCCAGCGCGATGCCTGCGGCCCAGCGCGCGAATCCCGTTGCCATCACCGCCTCCGACCGCCCGGAACCGCCCGGGCCTCGCCCGCGCCCAGGGTAACCCCGGCGCGGTCGTCGCGGGCGGTTAGACTGTGCGGCCGATCCGGCTCCGCCGACGACTCAGTTTCCATGCACGGCCTCAATCCCCCCCAACGCGCCGCCGTCCTGCACACCGATGGCCCCTTGCTCGTGCTCGCCGGCGCCGGCAGCGGCAAGACCCGGGTGATCGTGGAGAAGATCGCCCACCTGATCGCCTCCGGCCGGATGCCGGCCAAGCGCATCGCCGCGATCACCTTCACCAACAAGTCGGCCAAGGAAATGCGCGAGCGCGTGGCCAAGCGGATCAAGGGCGACGCCGCCGACGGCCTGACCATCTGCACCTTCCACGCGCTGGGCCTGAAGTTCCTGCAGTTCGAACACGCCAAGCTCGGCCTGCGCCGCGGCTTCAGCGTGTTCGACAGCGACGACAGCAACGCCCAGATCAAGGATTTGCTGCCGGCCGGCACCAAGCCCGACGTGCTCGACGACATGCGCAATCTGATCTCGCGCGCCAAGAACGCCGGCCTGTCGCCGGCGCAGGCGCTGGCCGAGTCGCGCAGCCCGCGCGAGATCGAGGCGGCCACCATCTACGAGATGTATCAGGCGCGCCTGACCACCTTCAACGCGGTCGATTTCGACGATCTGATCCGCCTGCCGGTGCAGTTGCTGGAAGCCGACAGCGAGGTGCAGTTGGCCTGGCGCGAACGCATCGGCTATCTGCTGGTCGACGAGTGCCAGGACACCAACGACGCCCAGTACCGCTTGCTCAAGGCCATCGCCGGCCCGCGCGGCTTGTTCACCTGCGTGGGCGACGACGACCAATCGATCTACGCCTGGCGCGGCGCCAACCCGGACAACCTGCTGGAACTGGGCAAGGACTATCCGGCGCTGGAGATCGTCAAGCTCGAACAGAACTACCGCTGCAGCAACCGGGTGTTGCGCGCGGCCAATGCCTTGATCGCCAACAACCCGCACGAGCACCCCAAGACCCTGTGGAGCGACCAGGCCGACGGCGAGCGCATCCGGGTGTGGGAATGCCGCGACAGCGCCCACGAGGCGGAGAAGGTCGCCAGCGAGATCCAGTTCCTGGCGCAGAAGAACAATGCGCCGTGGATGGATTTCTGCATTCTGTTCCGCGGCAACCACCAGAGCCGCGCGCTGGAAAAAGCGCTGCAGCTGTTGCGGGTGCCGTACCACGTCAGCGGCGGCACCGCGTTCCTGGAACGCGGCGAGGTCAAGGACGCGCTGTCGTGGCTGCGCCTGATCGCCAACCCCGACGACGACGCGGCGTTCCTGCGCGCGGTGACCTCGCCCAAGCGCGAGGTCGGCGCCACCAGCCTGTCCAAGCTGGCCGAGATGGCCCAGCACGCGCAGATTCCGATGTCGCGCATGGCCGAGTCGATCCACGCGATCAAACAGCTGACGCCGCGCGCCGGCAACGCGCTCGACGGCTTCGTGCAGATCGTGCGTTCGCTGCGCGAAGAGGCCCAGCGGATCTCGCCGGGCGAACTGGTCGGCGTGCTGGCCGAACGCAGCGGCTTGCTCGCCGCGATCCGAGCGCAGTGCAAGGATGAGGCCGGGTTTCAGCGGCGCAAGGAAAATCTGGCCGAACTGTCGGGTTGGTTCGACGGCGGCAAGGGCTCGGGCCCGGGCGAGTTGGCGGCGCAATTGGCGCTGCTGTCGCACGCCGACAAGGGCGAGGCGGGCAATCAGGTGCGGCTGATGAGCCTGCATGCGGCCAAGGGCCTGGAATATCGCTACGTGTTTATCGTCGGCGTGGAAGACGGCAACCTGCCGCACGACGCGAGTCTGGACGAAGGCCGTCTGGATGAAGAACGCCGCTTGATGTACGTGGGCATCACCCGGGCCAAGGAAGCGTTGTACCTGTCGCATGCGCGCGAGACGCAGCGCTGGGGCGAGCGCATCCGGCTCAAGCCCAGCCGTTTCATCGATGAGTTGCCGGCCGATGAGTTGCAGCGCGATGGGGCCGATCCGGTGGCCGATGCGGCGCGTAAGCATGAGCGGGCTACGGCGGGGTTTGCGGCGATCAAGGCGTTGTTGGAAGGCTGAAAGGCTGAAAGGCTGAAAGGCAAGAGCGAATCCCCCCTGCCCCCCTTTTTCAAAGGGGGGAACAGCACGGGGCGAATGAGGATGGCGACGCGATCTTGCGATGCCACGCTTGAAACAACGCGCAGACAATTCGCCCCCTTTGCAAAAGGGGGCTGGCGCCTGCGTCGCCACGATCGCGCGACATCGCCTAATGCGCCGGGGGATTTGCCCCAAGACGAACGCAATTCGCAAACCCCCGCCACCCGAATCGGCTAGGCTTGCCGCCACCATCCCCCGATCGCGCACGCCATGGCCCTGCTGATCAACGCTTACTCCACGCTCGCCTCGCCGCCGCAGCCCGAGTTCCTCGCCGCCGCGCCCTCGCGCCGCGACCGCAGCGACCCGGAACTGGTGCCGCATCTGCAAGGCTTCGTCGGTTACGTGCTCAGCACCGTCAGCGAAGGCATGGACGCGCGCACCTTCGGCGTGCTGCGCCATCTGCAGCGGGTGCAGACCCATTACAGCTTCGAAGTCGAGGACACGGCGTTCGACGCGCTCGCCGCCTGGGGCGAGGCCGCCAACGTGCTGTGCTTCCTGCCCGACGGCAGCGTGCGCGACGCCGCCGGCAACGTGTTGGTGAGCCGCGGCGAGCCGCCGGTGGAAGCCGACGCGGCGCTGCCGTATCCGCCCGACGCGCGCGCGCGCAAGCAACGCAGCGAGGCCGAGCTCAAGCAACTGGGCGCGCAACCGCCGGCGCATCTGCCGCCGGTGCTGGGCGAGGGCGAGGTGCGCTTGCGCACGCCGCAGGAAGCCATGCGCCGCATGCTCGCCTTGTGCGCGGTGGCGGTGCGCGCGGAATCGCTGAGTTCGCAGCGGCTGTCGGAGCAGGAGATCCGGGCCAAGCTCGGTCCCGGCGTCGACGCGCTGACTCCGGCCGAGCGCGCGTTCATCGCCAGCGACGCGCCCGACGAAGAATCCTGGGCCAACCAAGGCTGGCGCTACGAAAGCGCGGCGCTGCTGCAATGGGCGCTGGGCCTGAGCGAGCGGCTGCCGCCGCCGACCGCGATCTGCGAGGCCGGCGCCATCGCCCGCGTCGCGATCGAACACGCCGACCCGGCCCGGATCGAGGCCGCGCGCTTGCGCCCGGTGCCGGAGCTGCTGGACGCGCTGGACGCGGTGTATCGCCGGCATTGGCTGGTGCGTCAGGCGCGCCTGGACGAACGCGAGCCGGCGGTCGGGTTGCATCCCAGCGTCGTCTACGAGCGCCACTACGCGTTGAATTGGCTGCTGCGGTTCGATGAGCAGGATTGGGATGAGGTCGGCACGCCGACCTGAGCGACGGGGCATCGGGAGCCTGGCCGTATCGGCCACGACAGCGCGCGGAGCTTTCGGCTTTCGCCGTTGTCTGCGTTTTGCGGTCGCAGCTCGCGCAGCTGCTACAGCCAGCGCCCGATCGCGACGCGAGCCGGTTGCCCCTGTAGGAGCGGCGCGAGCCGCGACATCGCCAATCGAGTCACGGCGCGCGCATGACATCCGATCATCGTCCGCCCGCCGCGCTTCACGCATACTCGCGGCATGAACCTGAGCCTCCATCCCGTCACCGCCGCCGACCATCCCGCGGTGCTCGCCCTCAACCTGGAAGCCGAAGCCCTGATGAGCCCGCTGGACGCCGCGGGCCTGGCCCGGCTGGACGGCCATTCGGTCTATCACCGCATCGTCCGCGACGGCGATGAGGTGGTCGCGTTCCTGCTGGCCCTGCGCGAAGGCGCCGACTACGACAGCCCCAATTACCGCTGGTTCTGCGAGCGCTATCCGGCGTTCCTGTACGTCGACCGCATCGCCGTCGCCGCCAGCCATCGCGCGCGCAAACTCGGCAGCCTGCTCTACGACGACCTGTTCGCCTTCGCCCGCGAACGCGGCTTCGGCGCGATCGCCTGCGAGTTCTACATCGAACCCTTCAACCAAGCCTCCAGCCGCTTCCACGCGCGCTACGGTTTCGCCGAAGTCGGCACCCAATGGGTGGCGGGCGGGACCAAGCGGGTGTCGTTGCAGATCGCCGAGGTGGCGGCCGCCGCGGGCTGATCCGGCGGCGCTTGTCTGCGCCGCGCCGGCGGCCGATGATCGGCGCACTATGCCGACGCTGGAGATCCGCATGCGCCCGCTCCGATCGATCGCTCTGCTGTGCCTGTCGTTCGCCCACGCCGCCGTCGCCGGCGAGGCGGGCAAACCCGAATTCCTGCGTTCGCCCGACCCGGCCGCGGCCTCGCTGCCGTTCTCCGAAGCCGTGCGCAGCGGCGACCTGCTGTTCCTGTCCGGGCAGATCGGCACCGTGCCGGGCAAGAACAACGCACTGGCCGAAGGCGGGGTCGAAGGCGAGGCCGAGCAGACCCTGAGCAATATCCGCAGCGTATTGGAACGCCACGGCGCGTCGATGCGCGATGTGGTCAAGTGCACGGTGTTCCTGGCCGATATCCAGGATTGGCCGGCGTTCAACCAGGTCTATCGCAAGCACTTCAGCGCGCCGTTCCCCGCGCGCAGCGCGCTGGCGGCCTCGGGCCTGGCCCTGGGCGCCAAGGTCGAAGTGGAATGCATCGCGCACGCGCCGCGCGCGGCGGACAAGCCGCGATGATGCGCGCCGCCGGCGTGCTTCTCGCCGCCGCGCTGTGGCTGACGGCCGCGCCGGCGCGGGCGAACGAATCCGAAGAGGGGTATACGCCGCCCGGCGCGACGCTGTCGGAGCCGCGCGCGCATCCGGACTGGCCGTGTCTGGCCTCGCTGCTGCAGCAGATCGTCGACGACGACGAACGCGCGCGCGGCGTCAACGTCCTGCACGTCGGCCGGGTGGTGTCCAAGCACGGCGACCGCGACGATTTCGTCCGCGTGTACTGGCCGCAACGCCGCGCGCTGCTGCTGGTGTCGATGAATCGCGCCGGTTGCGCCGATCCGAATCGTCGCTACGACTCCGCCGCGCTGGGTTGGTACCGGACCAAGGCGCGGATCGATCTGGATCGCGATGTGGTGCCCACCGCCGCCGACGTCAACGGCAGCACCTATCTGGTCTCGCGTCCGTGGGTGGACGCGACGATCGCCGAATGCACGCGACACGGCACCGCGCTGAAGCTGCGGCGCTCGCCGCGCCGTCGCGGCGATACGGATGCCGACGCCGGCTAGCGGCGACGCGCGAAACACAGTTCGCAACAATTCGCCGCTGGACAGCGCGCACCTCGGCGCCGAAGCTGATCGCAGGAGCGGATTGCGCTCGCACGAATCACAAGGCGGATAGGGCGATGTCGTTGCGCACGGTCGACAACCAATGGGGCGAACTGCACACGCAGGCGTTCGGCGATCCCTCGCATCCGCCGGTCATTCTGGTGATGGGCGCGATGGCGTCGATGCAATGGTGGCCGCAAGCGTTTTGCGAGGCGTTGGCGCGGGCCGACTTGTACGTGATCCGTTACGACCAGCGCGACACCGGCCTGTCCACGCACTGCCCGCCGGGCGAGCCGGACTACAGCCTCGCCGATCTGGCCGACGACGTGTTCGCCATCGCCGACGCTTACCAAGCGCGCGCGGTCCACGTGGTCGGCATGTCGATGGGCGGGATGGTCGCGCAACGCGCGACCCTGGCCCGGCCCAAACGCGTGCTCAGCCTGAGCCTGATCAGCACCTCGCCGCTCGGCATCGAGGGCTTGCCGCCGATGAGCGCCGCGTACGCCGAACATTCGGCCAGCGGCGAGTCGCTGGATTGGACCGATCCCGAGGCGGTGCTGGAATTCATGGTCCGCGATGCGGCCGCGATCGCCAGCACCGCGCATCCGCACGATGCCGAGGCGATGCGGGCGTTCATCCGCGCCGACATCGCCCGCGCCCGCGGCTTCGCCAGCGCGACCAATCACTTCATGCTGGTCGACGGCGCGCAGTCGCCGCCGCGGCCGCTGAGCGAACTGCGCGTGCCGGTGCTGGCGATCCACGGCAGCTCCGATCCGATCTTCCCCTTCGCCCATGCCGAAGCGTTGGTGGCGGCGGTCGACGGCGCGCGGCTGGTGCGGATCGAAGGCGGCGGGCACGAACTGCATCCGGCCGATTGGGCGCAGACGATCGAGGCGATCGCCACCCATACCGCCGGGATAGCCGCGCCGCGATAGCCGTAGCCGACGGGGCCGGGAAGGGCGCTCGCCACGCCGCGCAATCGACATGCTTTTGGCTCGGGGCCTACACTCGCGCCTTTCCCACGGACCCACCGCGCATGCAGATCCGCGCCCTGCCCCTGACCGTTCTCGCCGCCGCGCTCGCGCTGGCGGCCTGCAAACCCCAGCCGGGCCGTCCCGCCGAAGCGCCGGCCCCGGCCGAGGCCAAGCCCGCGGCGGCGGCGCCCGCCGATGCCGCCAAGCCGGCCGTCGCCGCCGACGACAACCTCAACGCGGTGCTGTGGATGCAGCGTTCGGTCGAGTACCGCGCCAGCACCGAAACCATTTACCGCGCCGCCGCCGACAAGCTCGACGTCGCGCTCAAGCAGCCCAACTGGGATGCGCTGGTGCCTGAGGAGCGCGGCAACCCGGTCAAGGGCCTCAAGCCCGCGGTGGTGATGGACGTGGACGAAACCGTGCTCGACAACTCGCCCTATCAGGCGCGTCTGGTCCGCGACGGCAAGGAATACGACGAAGTCACCTGGGACGCCTGGGTCGCCGAGAAAAAGGCCAAGCCGCTGCCGGGCGTGGTCGATTTCGCCAAGGCCGCGCAGGCCCGCGGCATCACCATCCTGTACCTGTCCAACCGCGCCGTGCACCTGAAGGAAGCGACCCTGGCCAATCTGCGCAGCGCCGGCCTGCCGGTCGCCGACGACTCGGTGTTCCTCGGTCTGGGCACGGTGGTCGAAGGCTGCGAACAGAACGGCAGCGAAAAGAATTGCCGCCGCCTGCTGGCCGGCAAGCAGTACCGCGTGCTGATGCAGTTCGGCGACCAGATGGGCGACTTCGTCCAGGTGGTCGCCAACACGCCCGAGGGCCGCGACGCCCTGCTGAGCCAGTACCACGACTGGTTCGGCGAGCGTTGGTGGATGCTGCCCAACCCCAGCTACGGCTCCTGGGAAGCGATGACCTTCAACAACGACTTCAGCCAGCCGCGCGAGACCCGCCGCCAGGCCAAGCGCGCGGCGCTGGATCTGGCGCCCTGAGTCCGTCTCAGCCGTCGCGGCGATGTTGCAATTTAGAATCAATGAGTTACGGCGCAATACTTCAGGTGTTGCATTAACTTGGGCGGGGCGTTAGTCTGCCGCCATCCCGGTGCCAGCCGGGGCCGTGCCACAACTCGTAATCTTCCGGCGCGAGCCGGTTTGAAGGAGGCTTCGGCCTCCTTTTTCTTTGCCGGCGCCTGCGATCACCACGCAGGTTCGTCCGCCCCTGTAGGAGCTGCGCAAGCTGCGACCGCGAAACCGCAGTGGCGGCGTAAGTGTGGTTTCGCGGTCGCAGCTCGCGCAGCTCCTACAGGCAGCTCCGGGCGCGATTCGCTCAATAGGTCACCGTCACCGTAATCGTGTCGCTGTAACTGCCCACCGTCGCTGTCTGCGGCGCGACCCGTCCGTACACCGTTTGCGGTTGCGCCACGCCGGTCCCGGTGCCGGTCAGCGTGTCGGTGCCGACGGTGTTGCCCCAGCGCAAGGTGCGGCCGGCGTTGCGGTACAGCTCATACGGCACGAACTGGCCGCCGGCGTTGCGCATGCGCCGGATCGTGCCACTGGCGTAGAGGCCGTTGTTGAGGCCGATCTGCCAGGCGGTGCGGCCGGTGCAGACCATGCCGATGTCGGTGGTGCGGTCGACGTTGGCGGTGATTACGCCGGGCACGTTGCCGAAGGCCAGGTCCGGCACCGGCTTGGGCGTGAGCGTGCAGGTGTTGGGCACCGAGCCGTTGACGGTGAAGGGGAACGTGCTCGGCGTGCCGGCGCTGCCGCCGCTCAGGCACGAGGCCGGCATCGCTGGCGTGCCCAGCAGGGCTTCGGCATAGCGGAATTCGATCAGCGTGTCGGCGCCGGCGGTGAAGCGATTGATGTAGGTGCCGGCATTGAGCCCGGTCTGCGCCGGGATGCGGCCGTACAAGGTCGCGGTAAGGGTCTGGCTGCCGCCGAGCAGCGGCACTGCGTAATCGAATTGCAACGGCACGAAGTTGGGCACGGTGGCGTTGCCGCGCGCGCCCCAGATCGCGCTGCGCGCCGCGTCGGTGTACAGCTGCATCTGCATCGGATCGTTGAAGCCGTTGATCATCCGCCGCGGCGCCAGGGTGCCGCCGCCGTCGGTGCCGCTGAAGATGCTCACGCACATGTTGACCTTGGCCCGCGCCAGCAACGACAGCGCGCCGGTCGAGCAGGTCACGGTGAGGGTCGCGGTGGCGTCGCTGATCGCGCCGGTGGTGGCGGGGAAATTCAGCGCGGTCATGCTGCCGGTGCAGGTGGTCGCCGCGCGCGCGGGCGCGGCGATCCACAGCAGGCACAACAGCGCGAGCGACAGCCAGCGGCTCATGGCGCGGCCTGCGCGGTGCACGGCAACGGGCCGATCCGGGCGATGCCGCGGGCATCGCTGGGGTAGTCGAAGCGCACCCGGCACGCGCCTTGCGGCGTGTCCACGCGCAGCTCGTTGTGGTCTTGCAGCGATTCCAGATAGGTCTCGCCGTCGTAACCGATCACCGCCTCGCCGCCTTCGCCGGTGCGCACCCGCGCGCCCACCGGCAAGGCTTGGCCGGCGCCGTCGCGCAGGATCAGCACCGCCGCGCGGATCTTCTCGATCGAGAACCGCACCAGCGTGCCGGAACGGTCTTTCGGCGTGGCCTGGGTTTCGACCCGGTCGAGCTTGGTGTCGGACGGCAATTCCATCGGATCGATGCCGATGCGATTGCGTTGCCAGGCATTGAGCGGCGTCACCAGCAGCATGCCGTCGCGATCGGTGCGGCCGTAAGCGCGGTTCTCCAACAGCACCGGCACGTCGGCCACGCCGGTGGACACCACCGCGAACGCGTCGCTGACGTTGCGCGCGGCGAAGGCGTGCCCGCCCATCCAGATCAGCGCACCGCTGGCGCTGGCGTAGCCGTAATCGTTGTCGCCCTGGCGGGCGATGCCCAGGTTGAAACGGCCGACGTCGGTGAGCCAGCCCACTTCGGCCAGTCCGCCTTCTTCGCCGTCGCCGCCGCGCGCTTGCAGGCGCCAGCCGAAGCCGCCGTCGCCGGGCACCGGCCGGGTCAGATCGACCACCGCCTGATCGCGGTCGCGGGTGCGCTGCGCCGAGACGCTGAGTTGAGTGCTGCGCCGGTTGGGATCGTCGAAGTTGTAGCTGAAACCCAGGAACACGCTGCGGTCGGCGCTTTCGTCCAGGTTCTGGTTGTACGACAGATTCAACGCAGTGCGGCCGCCGAAGCTGCGGCTCCAGGTCGCGCTGCCGTAACGCGCCGGGGTTTCGCCGCGGTAGATCAAGCGCACGTAACTCAAGCCGAGGCTGCCCAACGCGCCGCCGCTCCAACTCACCACCGCGCGCTCGCTGACCCGCGGTGCGCCGAGACCGTACGCCGAGGCCAGATCGCGGTATTCGCCGTGGGTGCGTTGGGTGTCGGCGGAAAAATTGAAGCGGCCGTTGCTCCAGTTGTACGCGGCGGCGTACAGCCAGCCCGAATCCTTGCGGTCTTGCCCGTGCGCGAGCGACGCGCTGACCACGCCGGCCTGGCCGAGCAACCACACTCCGCCGACACCGCCGTTGACCACGCCGTCGCCGCCTTCGCCATGCGCTTCGACGGTGAAGCGGTCGCTGACGCCGTAGCGCAGATCGCCGCTGAACAAGGGTTGGTTGCCATAGGCGAACGAACGCACCGCGTAGTCCTCGCGCGCCAGACCCAGACTCAGCGACCAGTCCGACAAGCCCTTGGCCAGCAGTTGCTGCGCGGCATAGAACGGGAAGTCGAGGGTGCGGGTGCGGCCGAACGCATCGGTCACCACCAACTGCGCGTTGCCGGCGCCGGTGATGCCGGGAATGGTCGCCAACTGGAACGGGCCGGGCGCGACTTGGCCGCTGTATTGGCGGATGCCGTTGACGTACAGATCCACCGCCGAGGGCACCGCGACTTCGCCGAGCAAGGTCGGCAGCGGGGTGGTGATGCGGTAGGGCTGCAAGCCGAAATCGCGGCCGATGCGGATGCCGCCCAGGCGCAGCGGGCGGCTCCAGTCGAGCTGTCCGCTGATTACGTCGCCCACGGTCACGCTGAACATCGACTCGGGCTTGGACCAACGCCAACTGCTGTCCAGGCGCACCGAGTCGGTGCGGCGCGGATCGTCTTCGTTCTTGTAGCTGCGGGTCACCCCGGTCTGACTGAAGACGCCGCCGCCCAGGCCGAACGCGCGCAACTCGGCGAACGCGGTGGTGCTGTCGCCGCGATCGTCGCGGCTGGTGTACAGGTCGTAGTTGAGCAGCAGGCCGGGCGAGGCGGTGGCGACGGGCACGTCGGCGCCGGGCGCGTTGAGCCGGGCGACGGTCAGCGACAACAACGCCAACGGCGCGTCGATCGCCACCCGCTGGCTGGCCGCATCGAAGCGCACCGCCACGCCGGGCAGGCTGTCGGGCGCCAGGGTTTCGCCGCTGTCGCGGCCTTCCAGCAGGAAACCGATCGCGCGCAGCGTGGCCACGCTGGCGTACAAGCGGCCTTCGCGCAGCTCGAACGGCTGCGGCGCGGCGTACGCGGTCTGGTTGAGGCTGACTTCCAGATACAGGGCCATGTTCGCCGCCTGCGCATCGCCGGCGCGGGCGAGGACCAGCGGCGGCGGCTCGACCGCGCGGCTGGGGTGCGATGCCAGCAGGAGCAGGCCGGCCGGCATGGCTTCAGCGAGCCGGCGGGTCCAGCGCCAGCGCCTGCTCGTCGGATTCGCCATTGATCCTCGCTTTGAACGTGCCCGGACCGCGCAACAGCTGCGCCGGGGCCTTGAGCGCCCAGCGCATACGCTGGCCGGGCAGGGCATAGCCGAGCAGGCCGGGGGCGATCGGATGGCGCGCGCCTTGTTCGTCGACGAAGGTCAGGTCGGCCAGCTGCGCGTGCTGGTCGCCGCGGTTGTCGATCGCGAACCACGGCGTGTCGCCTTCGAAACTCAGCTGCGCGCGCAGTTGCGGGCGCAGCGCCGGGTCGCCGGCCGGGGCCAGAAACACCGGCACCGAATAGCGCAGGACGAATTGCAGGCCGTTGTCGGTCGGGGTTTGTTCCGGCGGCAGCTCATCGACGATCAGGCGGTAGGCGGTTTCCGCTGCCGGCGGCGGGCCGAGCCGGATCACCCGGATCAGCTGGCGCGCGCCCGGCGCCAGTTCGATCATCGGCGGACTGATCGCCAGGCCTTGGCTGGGCTCGAAGCGCTCGGCGCCGTTTTCCTGGACCCAGCGGAACACCCGTACCTGGGCGCGCAGGGTCGTGTTGCCGGTGTTGTTGAGCCACAGGCCGTCGGCCTGTTGGCGCGCCTGCAGGGTCAACGAGGTCGGGGTGACCTGCAGGCCGGCCGCGTGGGCCGGCGCCAGCGCCAGGACCACGCTCAGCGCGAGCGAGGCCGAGGCGGCGCGGACTGCCTGGGCGAGCCGGCCGCCGATCATCGGCTGGGATCAGTAGGTGATCGTGGCGACTACCACGTCATTGTAAGTACCAACGGGAAAGTTGGCGCTGGGCGTCCGCCCGTACACCGGCACGTTGACCGCCGCGCCGGTGCCGCTGCCGGCCAGGACATTGCCGCCGACGCCGGTGGTGCTGCCCCAGACGTCGCCGGCGCCGCGCGCGGCCGCCCGATACAGCTGGTACGGGATCAGATTGGCGCCGGAGGCCATCTTGCGGCTGTTGACGTCGGTGCCGTTCTGGCCGTTGTCCAGGGCGATGGTGTAAGCCGTGCCCGGGGTGCAGTTGACGGTCAGCTGCCCCTGCTGGTCGACGTTGGTCGCGGTCGAGGCGACCGAACCGAAGTTGACCGGCAGCGAAGCGACGGTGTGGATGTCGCAGACGCTGGTGATGGTGATAGTGACGTTGAGATTGGTGTTGTCGACGGCCGCCAGGGCGGGGCCGGTCGCGGCCAGGGCCAATACAGCGACGAACAAACGGGACGGACTCATACGCATGATTCGGTCTCCTGCGCTCAAGGCGCTTTGGCGTGCCGGATAACACCGGATTTGCCTGAATTCAACGCATAAAACATGCCAGTGCGGGCACCTTATCCGGCCATAAACGGACAGAGCGTGATACCGATCACGAGACACCCGACCCTCCCTGTTCAGGACTGAATATGTGATTCAAATCACATTAAAAGCGCGGCCCAATTTGCGCTCCGTTTCGACCCGGGTCGTCAACAAATGCGCGACCGGGTCGAAAAAGTGAGCGAGCGTGAGCGAACGGCTTGTGCGCTTGGAAGCGCACCGCCAAGATGCCCCTCCGCGGACGCTCCTCCGCGTAAGGGGGAGCCACGATGTCCTTGGTCCGACGCGCCAGCCTGATCCTGCTGACCGCCGCCGCGCTGGCGGTGGCCGGTTGCGGCCCGGAGCCGGAGACCGCCGATACGGTCCCGACCCTGCCGGCCCAGGCGGTGACCCAACTGGTATCCGACCTGCGCCACAACGACCTGGCCGGCTACGCCCGCCATGCGGTGCCGCCGGCCCTGCATGCGCGGCTGGAACAGGCCTGGAGCGAGGGCCGCACGGTCTGGCCGCTGACCGAGCTGCCGCTGGACGATCGCTTCCCTTCCTTTATCGCCGCGCTGGCCGAGCAGGACGCCGAACGCAAACTGGTGGCTACCTACCGCCGCCAGTTTGCCGGCGCCGACGCCGAACTGCGCTCGGCGGCCAAGACCGTGGGCCTGTTCGCCGCCCAGTACGTGCGCGGCGAGCCCAGTTACAGCGAGGCCGAACGCGACCACCACGCGCAATTGATCGGGGTGTTCAGCGATTGGGCGCAGACCGCGCCGTTGGGCGATTCCAGGCGCGCGCGCGAGGCGATCCCGCAACTGGTCTCGGCCGCCCGCGCCACCGGCCTGGCCGCGCCGGACGCGTTCGCCAAGACCGGGATGGACCGCAGCCTGCGCCGGCTGGGGCCGTTCGTGGAGCGGCTCAAGCAGGTGCTGACCGGTTATGGCCTGAACCTGGACCGGGCCCTGGACAGCGTCGATGTCAGCCTGGCCGAACAGACCGGCGAGACCGCGCGGGTGCGCATCCGCTATGAACTGGCGGGCGAGCCGGTCGATGCCTACGTGCTGGTCCAGCGCATCGACGGCCGCTGGTACCTCAGCGACGTGCTGCGTCACGCCCAGGCCGAGGCCGACGCGCCGGCCAAGGCGCCGGCCTCGCCGGCGCTGGCCGAGAAGCTGGCGGCGGTGGTCAAGTTGCAGGGACGTCCGCGGGTGCCCGCGCCCAAGCCGGCCGCGGCCGCGGCGCCCGCGCCTGCGACCGCGGTGTCGCCGGATGCGGCTCCGGTGGTCGCAACGCCGGCTGCCGAAGCCGCCGATCCGAAGCCCGACCCCCAACCCGTCGCCAAGCCGGCGCCCAAGCCCGCCGAGGCGGTGGAACCGCCGGCGCCGAAGTCGCATTGATCGATGACGGCGCGGTCGCAGCGGGCAGGCGCCGCAAGACCTCTGCCCCGGCACCGACAAGTGCCGCAGCCGCACCGCGGTGACGTCTGGCGCCACTTGTAGGCCACACCCGAGTCCCATGGCCGTCCGCCGCCGCGGCCGGACGCGCATCGGGGACGAATAGGCATAATGCCGGCAATGCCGAAACAGACGCCCCTGCCTTTCCCCGACGCCGCCCCGGCCGATGCCCAGGCATCGACCGGCGAGTCCGCGCCGCCGGCCGGCCCTTCCGAACCGGCCGCCGCACGCGCGCCGGATGGCGTCAGCACCGATCCGCTTAGCGAAACTATGTCTCCTGCGTCCGTTCCGAACGATTCCGATCCCACTGCATCCACGGCCGCGGGGCAAACGCCGCCGTCCGCCGTCGAGCCGTCCGCCGCCGAGCCGGCCGCGACCGA